>CAZWTH010000048.1:0-15554 GCA_964636715.1 uncultured Solibacteraceae bacterium
GGGCCGTGGCCTCGGTATTTCCAATTTCTCCGGCTTCGCATCGAATCTCCCCTCAGACTCGAAGTCGCAGAAATCCTCTTTCCCGCTTGCTTCCGCCGTTTGTTATGCCAATGGCTGAGTTTCAAAGGGCCAAAGTCCAGACACCGGGCAGAAGCCCGGTGTGCACCATTGAAAGCCCGCCGCAAATTATTGATAACAATAGAAGCGCTATTGGCGGGCTTTCATGGTTGCTTGTGGCGCGAAGCGCCATCCGGACAGGGCAGAAGCCCCGCCCCACGATAATGGGTTTATGTCCGAAGCTCATCGCGAGAGTCTGGAGTTGTTCAGCAGGGGGCCGCAGATTCTCGATGCCGCAATAGAAGGCGTCTCCAAAGAAGAGTCTGTTTTTGCGCCGTTTCCCGGGAAGTGGACGATCCGGGAAATCGTGCGTCATCTCGCCGATACGGAGCTCGTGGTGGGGATGCGGCTGCGGCAGATGATTGCCGAAGACAGGCCGCTGATGGCCCTGTTCGATCAGGATCTCTGGGCGGACCGGCTTCACTACAATCAATGCGATCCGTATCATTCCGCGGCGCTGTTTCGCGCGATGCGGGAGGATATTTCAAAAATTCTGGAAGCTTTACCGGTGGAAGAGTTCCAGCGCGTCGGGCTGCACCCGGAACGCGGTGTGGGCACGCTCGGCGAATGGGTGACGCGATTCGGCGCTCACGTGGAAAAGCACGCGGGGCAGATTCGCGCGATCCGCGAAGCGTGGAATCAGCGGTGAAGCGTCGTTGGGCGGTTCTGCTGATCCCGATTGCTCTGTTCGCCGCGGATGACGCCGCGCGCTGGTGGTCGCATGTGGAGTATCTGGCGTCCGACGCGCTCGAAGGCCGCAACACCGGGAGCGAGGGTCATCGCAAGGCGGCGGAATATGTGGCATCGCAGTTCGCGCAGGCGGGACTGAAGCCCGCGGGCGAGAACGGTTCGTTCATCCAGCCGGTTTCCTTTCAGACGCGGCAACTCGACGAAAGCGCGTCATCGCTGGCGTTGCGAACGAACGCGGGTACGAAGAATCTGAAGCTCGGCGACGATGCGTTTATCCGGACCAGCGTGGACCCGGCGTCGTCGCTCGATTCGGAACTGGTGTTCGTTGGCTACGGGCTGAAGATTCCGGAATTCCATCACGACGATTTCGCGGGACTGGATACGAAGGGGAAGGTTGCGGTTTATCTGGGCGGCGCGCCTCCTTCCGTGCCGGGTCCGCTGGCCGCGCACTCGCAGAGTACGGCCGAGCGCTGGAAGGCGATGCGGGCGGCCGGGATTATCGGGACGATTTCGATTGCGAATCCGAAGCATCTGGAAATGACGTGGGAGCGTTCGTCGCCGAACCGTCTGCTGACGACGATGCAACTGACCGACCCGCGGATGAATGAGACGCCGGGCGATCAGATTTCGATCACGTGGAATCCGGCGCATGCGGATGAGCTGTTCGCCGGGACGGGCCATACGTTCCAGGAAATTGTGGACGACGCCGAGGCGGGAAAGCCGCTGCCGCATTTTGCGATCGATGCGCGGATTCAGGCGAAGACGGTGGTAAAACGCGGCGAAGTGGTTTCGCAGAACATCGCGGGCATCTACGCCGGCAATTCGAAGCCGGATGAGTATGTGGTGGTATCGTCGCATATCGATCATCTGGGAACCGGGCCGGCGGTAAACGGCGACACGATCTTCAACGGAGCGATGGACAACGCCGCCGGAGTCGCGACGCTGCTCGATATGGCGCAGCGGCTGCATGATGCGCACACGAAGACGGAGCGATCGATTCTCTTCGTTGCGGTGACGGGCGAAGAGAAAGGCCTGCTTGGCTCGAAGTACTTTGCGACGAATCCGACTGTGCCGGTAAAGAGCATGGTGGCGGACATCAACATCGATATGTTCATGCCGTTTTATCCGTTCAAAATTATGACGGTGTACGGACTGGACGAATCGACGCTGGGCGAGGACGCAAAAGCGGTTGCCGCCGCAATGGGAGTGAAGGCGCACGCGGACCCCGATCCCACGCGGAATATCTTCATCCGCAGCGATCAGTACAGCTTCGTCCTGCGGGGCATTCCGAGCGTGATGGTGGACGTGGGAAACGAGAAGGGATCGAAAGAAGAGCAGATTCAGAACGAATGGCTGGCGACGCGCTATCACGGAGTGACGGACGACGTGAACCAGCCTGTGGACCGCGAGGCCGCGGCGAAATTCAACGATCTTGCGCTGCGGCTTGTGGAGCGGGTCGCGGATGAAAAAGCGCGGCCGAAGTGGGAGAAAAATTCCTTTTTCCGGCGATATTCCCGATGAACAGCCTGATGGTTCTTCTCGCCGCCGCGGCGATGGGTGGCGCGGTCAACGCGCTGGCGGGCGGCGGCACATTCCTGGTATTTCCGGCCCTGCTGTTCGCCGGCGTCGCAGCCATCAAGGCGAATGCAACGGCGTCGCTCGCGCTGCTGCCGGGGGTCGTTGTGTCGGCATGGGTCTACCGGGAGGCCATACGGACGATCCCGATGCGTTTCATTGTCACGATGGTGGTGACGAGTATCGGAGGATCGATTACCGGCAGCCTGCTGCTGATGTACACGTCGAACGCGACGTTTTCGACGCTCGTGCCCTGGCTTCTGCTGATGGCGGCGGCGGTGTTCACGGCCGCGCCATGGCTGCGCAAAGCGGCGGCGGGACTGGGCGGCCATCAGTCGATGGCGGTGATGATCGCGGGACAGTTTCTGGTAGCGACTTATGGCGGCTACTTCGGGGCGGGGATGGGAGTGCTGATGATGTCGCTCTATCTGGCGGCGTCCGAGATGACGGTACACACCGCGGCCGGTCTGCGAACGGTGTGCGCGGCCGCGATCAACATCCTGGCGGTGGGGATCTTCGCGTGGAAGGGCGCCTTGAATTACAGCGATGGGCTTCCCATGCTGGTGGCGGGGATTGTGGGCGGCTATCTGGGCGCCCAGACCGTGAAGAAGCTGAACGCGGAAAACGTGCGGCGCGGGATTTTGATTTACGCGTGGACGCTGACGGCGTGGTTTTTCGTGAAGGGGCTTTGATCTCCGGGTTGGGCCGGCCGGAAGGCCTGCCGCAGGGCCGAAGCCCTGCCCCACGATATACTCCGCAATTGCGATGGGGGACTGTTAAGGGGTGGCTCGCAGGTCGGAACGGCGAAGTGCGGCTCGGGAAGCCGCAAAACGGCCGGTAAAAGGACCGGAGGAGTTCGGGCCGCCGGGCCGGAAGGCCTCGCCCGAGATTATCCTGCTGCCGATCGCGGTGTTCGCCGCATTCTGCGCGCTGCCGCGCATCTATACGCACCCGGAACTGCTGACGTCATTCGCGGCGACGACGGTGGCGCTGGCTGTTTTCTGGCTGCTGCTGCGATCCGCAGTCAAGCGGACAGGCAGAGAACTCAGCTTTCATTTCCTGCCGGTGCGGTCGCATTGGGTCCAGGCGATCATGCACTCGAGCGTGTTCGCGTACTGGGGACTCTACTGGGACGAAGTTTACACGCACATCCCGCTGATTCTGGCGCAGGTGGCGTTTCTGTATGCGTTCGACATGCTGGTGGCGTGGTCGCGGCGGGACCGGTGGATGTTCACGCTGGGGCCGTTTCCAATCGTCTTCAGCACAAACCTGTTCCTCTGGTTCAAGGACGACTGGTTCTGGCTGCAGTTTCTGATGCTGGCCACCATTGTGGTCTGCAAGGAGTTCGTCAAATGGGAGCGCGAGGGGCGGCGGACGCATATTTTCAATCCGTCGGCCGCGGCGCTCTTCATTTTCTCGGCCGGTCTGCTGTTGACGAATTCCACGGGCATTTCGTGGGGCGCGGAGATTGCGGGCACCATGCAGCGGCCGCCGCAGATCTATCTGGAAATCTTCGCGCTGGGGCTGATCGTCCAGGCGCTTTTCTCGGTCACCCTGGTGACGCTTTCCTCGGCGGCGGTGCTCTATGTCTGGGGGCTGGCGTTCACGCACGCGACGGGCGAGTTTTATTTCGTCGATTCCAACCTGCATGCGGCGGTGTTTCTGGGGCTGCATCTGCTGGTGACGGATCCGTCGACTTCGCCGCGGCGAATGACGGGGAAGATTATTTTCGGGTCGCTGTATGGGGCGGCGGTGATTGCTCTCTACGCGATGCTGGCGCATTACGGCGCGCCGCAGTTTTACGACAAGCTGCTGTGCGTTCCGATTCTCAATCTGATGGTGCGGGCGCTCGACCGCTGGAGCGAAGCGTTCTCGGCGCGGTTCCATCCGCTGAACCTGCTGCAGAAGTTTGGGTGGCCGCCTCTGAACTTTGTCCATATGGCGATCTGGGCGGGATTGTTCGGAACGATGTCGGCCTCGGGCTTCCTGGGGCGCGGACCGGCGCTCAAGGTGGAGTGCGAGGGGAACAATGCGGCTTCGTGTCTGGCGTATGGCCGGATGATGACGGAAGGGAAAGGCGTTCCGCTGTCTCCGGTGCGCGGAGGGGAGGCGCTGGGACGGTCGTGCGATCTCGGGCTGGCGGAAGGATGCCAGGCGGTGGGTGAGTTCGTGAGCCGCGGAGGACTGAAGCAGTTCGACGACACTTGTGGTGACGGCGAGGTCGTGGCGTGCTTTATGTCGGGTTACGTCCGGGCCCGAGGCCTGGGAGTAAGCGCGGACGGCGAGAAGGCGATTCCATTCCTGGAAAAGTCGTGTAACGGCGGGTTTGGGCCTGCATGCAATGTCCTCAATCAGATGAAGGCTCCGCGCTGAGCGGGGACGGGCTGAGCCGGTAGTTATTACGGCGTTTGAGGGATGAAGCTATGGTTTTTCACAGCGGCCATGGTTGGACCAATTCCCCGTAACCCACAAAAATAATTGAACTTATCTCGCTTACAATCGTTGACACGCTCCCCTTTTTTTACTATATTGACATTCGGTTAAGGTTAATCTGTCCTGGTGTCACATGCGTGCAAGAGACGCATGTTTAGGGGTGTAAAACTGAATTCCACGAGGGTGGGGGTAGTAATGAAAAAACTCGCGATACTTCTTCCGCTGCTGGCGTTTCTTCTGCCGGTGGCATACGCGCAAACGACGGGCGCGACAATCAGCGGCATCGTTACCGATGCCAGCGGCGGCGCGATTGTTGGAGCGGACGTACAGCTGACCAACGATCTGACCAAGCAGCAGAACGACTTCAAATCGGACTCCGGCGGCCGCTATCAGTTCCAGGTGGCTCCCGGAGATTACACACTTCACATCGCACAGTCTGGCTTTAAGGCTTATGACCAGAAGATCACGGTCGCCCAGTCAGAACGCTTTGCGAATCCGGAAATCAAGCTTCAGGTGGGCGACGTGGCGACGTCGGTGGAAGTGCAGGGCGAAATTGCCCACGTGCAGACCGACAGTTCCGACCGAACGATCGCGGTGAATGAGACGCAGATTACGAACACGCCTTCGGCGGGCCGTAATTATCTCAACATCCTGCGCTCTCTGCCGGGCACGGCGACCACGGGTACGACAGACGGCCGCGGCGGCACGGGCGCGGCGGGCGGCGGCGGCGCTCCCGCAGTGAATGGCGGCGCCGGACAGCTTCTGGTGACCATCAACGGAATCGCCAGCCAGGACAGCGGCGCTCCCGGTACGGGTGGCTATCAGGCGCCGAGTGTGGACGCGATCGGCGAAGTGCAGGTCATGGTTTCGAACTACACGGCTCAGTACGGCGCCCGCAACGGCGGCCAGATGAACGTGGTGATCAAGAACGGAACCAGCCAGTTCCACGGCACGGCGTATTACTACTACCGGCACGAGGAGTTCGACGCGAACGAGTGGTTCAATAACAGGAACACCGTCACGGTTAACGGCATTCCGGGGCAGGCGACGGCGAAGCCGCTTTATCGCTGGCAGAACCCGGGCGGCACCATCGGCGGTCCGCTCTTCATTCCCGGCCACTTCAACAGAGACCGCAACAAGCTGTTTTTCTTCTATTCGGACGACGAACTGCATCACATCGGAACCAATGGCCCCAACCAATACACCATGCCGACAGCGCTGGAACGCAGGGGCGATTTTTCGGATACGAGAACGACCGGCGGCGTCCTGATTCCGATCTATAACCCTCTGAATAATCAAATTCAGTATACGAACAACCAGATTCCGGCGAGTCAGATCAGCCCTCAGGGTCTAGCCATGCTGAACCTCTTCCCGGTGCCCTGCGGCGGCAATGCCTGCACCACGGCCAATGGGCTCGATCCGACGGGTGGGCGCGCTTATAACTTCCAGGACCAGTTCACCAACTCCAGCCCGCTGACAGATCGAATTCTGCGCGTTGATATGCCTCTCGGCAAGAAAACATCTTTCTATGTCAGCGCTCTGCAGGATTACTATGCTACGCACGGCGCGGGTTCCCTCCTCCAATCGAATGGCGCAGGATGGGGCCAGTTCCTTTCCACGTACGGCGTTCCGAACGCAAACATCGCCGCCAATGTGGTGCATACGTTCACGCCGAACCTGATTAACGAATTCACGGCCGGCATCAACCGTTCGTTCCAGATTGTGGACGCGGACAATGACAGCGACTGCAACGCCTCGATCACTTCGATTGGGCCCGGCCAGGCTCTGCCGTATCCATGCAGCCTGCGCAGCAATCCGAATCTGAAGGGGGTTACGTTCCCCGATCTGTTCCCGGGAGCGAACGATCAGAACCTTCTGCCCAATATCGATTTCACAACCGCGGGCGGCGGATTCTCGCAGCAGATCGGTCCGACGCAGGGAGTCTCGAAAGCTCCCAGCTTTGGCGTCAATACGCGCTGGCCTTTCCGCGGCACGGACCAGATCACGAGCATAACGGACACGGTTTCCTGGATCAAAGGCACGCATACGGTCAAGGCCGGGTTCTATCTGGAACACGATTCCCGCAATGTGACGATCTACAACAATTTCAATATCGGCGGGCAGGCGTATTTCGATCCCGACAGAGCGAATCCGAACGATACCAATTGGGCGTATTCGAATGCCCTTATCGGTTCGATGTTCGCTTATGGCGCGGACAATAAGCGCCAGATCAACCATTCCCGCTACACAACCTTCGAATGGTTCATCCAGGACACCTGGAAAGTGAACCGGCGGCTGACTCTGGACTACGGGCTTCGCGTCCAGAACATTGGACCTGTAACGGACAAAGGCGCCGACCTCGGATTCTTCGATACGGCAGCCTACGATCCGAGCAAAGTGGGCCAACTGTTGTTCCCTGGGTGCTCAGTCGCTGTGACCTCCAGCGGTTGTGCGAAGGCCAATCTGATCGCGGTGAATCCCAAGACGGGCAAGCAGTATCCGTTCGCTCAGGTCGGCACGTTCGATCCGCTGAGCTATGGAAGCGGCAGCTATCCCTGGTCCGGCGTGAAGTTTTATAAGTCCAGCTTCTGGAATCGCCAATTCAATCTCGGGCCGCGTATCGGTTTCGCATACGACGTGTTTGGGGACGGAAAGATGGCGGTTCGCGGCGGATTCGGCATGTTCTATGGCCGGGCGACGAGCACCGATAACATCGGGGCCAGTTCCTCCGGCACCGGTCCGACGGAAGTTGCTCCGCTGTTCCTCTCGCCGTCCTACGCATATCCGACGTTCGGCTCGCTGACCGGAGCGACAGCGTCTTATGCTCCGCAGACTGTCTATGGCGGTACTCCGGACATCTCGAATCCCCAGACCATCCAGTGGAGCTTCGGCGTGCAGCGCGATCTGGGTAAAGGGACCATCATGGATGTTTCCTACCTCGGCTGGGTGACGCACCACGGCTTTGCCCTGAGTGGATGGGATCTGAACGCCGTTGCGCCGTTCACGACGTGGAAACCGACTCCGGGACCGGGCACCAATAGCTGCGGTCAGGTACTCGCGTACCTTGATCCAACCGCGGCGGCGCCCAATTCGAGCAATTGCACCGGCGGCGCGGGGCTGAATACCAACCTGATCCGGGGACTGACTGGCTTTGAGGGCTGGCAGGCTATCAACCTGGGTACCAATGCAGGAGAAAGCAACTATAACGCCCTGCAGGTTCAGTTCAATAAGCGGTTCGGCAAGAGACTCCAGTTCGGGATCAATTACACCTGGTCGAAGAACATGGTTTACAGCCCGGGTACGCAAAACACGAACGGCAGCGGTAACAATCAGTGGCTGGACAATAAGCTGACCTACAATTACGCATCCGGCAACCGTCCTCAGGTGGTTAACGTCAACTTCGGCTATAAGCTGCAGAACGGCACATCGCTCCTCCCCTCCGGGGCACGGAACTATGTGACGAAGCTGTTCCTCGATGGCTGGAATATTAACGGTGTCATGTCGTTCTACGACGGCCAGCCGTGGGGCGCCACCTGCGCCGCGTCGGGCGCGCCGATCGGCTACTGGTTCGGGACACCCACCGATACTCCCAATGTGCGCTGCGCTTTGAACGGATCTGCGTTCCAGACAGGGGGGAGCGCCGCGGTCGTTGCTTCGGGGACGAACGTCGATTCCCGTCTGTTCCTGAATCTCAATGTCTGTGACAACGCGCAGGATCTGAATAAAAAGACCCTGCCTTGCACCATCAGCTCGCCCAGCCTGGTCCTTCCGGACAAGAATTCGTTCGGTCTCGGAAATGCGCCTCTGACGCTGCTGTTCGGCGCCGGATTCGAAAACGCGGATATCAGCGTTTCGAAGACGATTACGCTGGGCGCGGAGAGCCGCACGCTGGAATTCCGGGCGGAAGCGTTCAATACGCTGAACCACTTCAATCCGTCCAACCCGGCCAGCGGAGCGAACTCAACGCTGACGTACAACTTCCTGACGAATGTGCAAACCAGCTCGAACTTCGGCACGATCACGAGTGCGCAGAACGCGGCTCGCCATATGGCGCTCTCGCTGCGGTTCCGCTTCTAACATAATCCCGGCGCAGGCCGCCCGTCAGAGCGGCGGGTGGTCTGTCCGGCAGCAGAATTGGAAAAGGGGGAGGGGGACTCGACGAAGGGTTTCCCTCCCTTTTTTTGCCCGGCTCTATACTGTGAAATGAGGTAAACAGGTTTCATGTCGATTTCCAGGCTCATAGTGATTATCGGCGCGATGCTGCTGGTTTCATTGCCGGCGGCGGCTCAGTTTGGCGAAGTGGACGGTTATGTGCTCGGTCCGGACAAGAAGCCGGTTGCCAACGCGGTCATTTCATTCGACCGGGCCGATACCAAAGCTCACACCGAAATCAAATCGGACAAAAAGGGTTACTATCACATCGCCACACTGCCGACGGGAGATTACTCCATTGATGTGACGGTCGACGGACAACTCCGCGACCATCGGGACTATATCCATATCAGTCCGGGACGGCAGAGTGCGACATCCGGAAATTCCGCTCTCGGCACGACGTTTATTCTGAAGCCCGCGGAGGTGATGCAGGCCGAACTGAAGAAGGAAGCGGCGGCCGCGCCCGCTGACGACGAGGCGGCGAAGAAACGGGAGGCTCAGGAGCGGGCTCGCCAGGCGTTGATGGATTCGTTTGCCGCGGGGAAGACGGCGCTCGAAGCGAAGAAATACGATGAAGCCGTCACCAATCTGACGAAGGCGTCCGAAGTCGATCCGAAACAGGCGGCTGTCTGGAGCGCGCTCGCGGACGCCTATATGGGAATGGCGCGCGGACAGAAGTCGTCGGAATCCGGGCCGACCTACGACAAGGCGATCGCGGCGTTCAACAAGGCCATTGAACTGCAGCCGGCGAATGCGGGGAACTACAACAACTTCGCGCTGGCGCTGGCGGCCAGCGGAAAGATGGACGACGCGAAGACGAATCTGCAGAAAGCGATTGAGATCGATCCGGCGGGCGCCGGCAAGTATCACTTCAATCTCGGGGCATTTCTGATGAACGCCGGGAAGGGCGACGATGCGATCGAGGAGTTTAAGAAAGGCATCGCGGCGGATCCGAAATATGCGGAGTCGTATTTCTATCTGGGGTCCACGCTGGCCGGTAAGTCGACGATGGACGCGAGCGGGAAGATGGCGCCGCCGGCGGGCACGATTGAAGCGCTGCAGAAGTATCTGGAACTGAAGCCCGATGGTCCGAACGCGCAGCCGGCGAAGGATCTGATTGCGGCGTTGGGCAGCAAGGTGGATACGAAGTTCACCGATCCGAACGCGAAGAGCAAGGGTAAGAAGTAGAAAGCAAGAAGCAGGCGGCGAGCGGAAGCTCGCCGCGCACCATTGAAAGCCCGCCGCAAATTATTGATAACACTAGAAGCGCTATTGGCGGGCTTTTCATGGTTGCTTGTGGCGCGCAGCGCCATTCAGACAGGGCGGAAGCCCCGCCCCACAATTGGTCCGATCAAAGCTCCCCTAAACCATGATCTAGTATCAATTTGGCGGTGATCTCACGCCTACACGGATGTACTCTTCTTCCGCCCGCGGAATATAAACGCTTGAGGGGGGGAAGAATGAAGAGACTTGCGATGCTTCTTCCGCTGCTGGCGTTTATCCCGGCGGCGAATGCGCAGACATCGAGCGCGACGATCAGCGGCCTGGTCACCGATTCCACGGGCGGCGCGATTGTTGGCGCGGACGTACAACTGACCAACGATCTGACCAAACAGCAGAATGATTTCCAGACGGATCGCGGCGGACGCTACCAGTTCCAGGTGGCGCCCGGGGATTACACGCTTCACGTCGCACAGTCCGGCTTTAAGGCTTACGATCAGAAAATCACCGTGGGGCAGGCGGAGCGCTTTGCGAATCCGGAAATCAAACTTCAGATCGGCGACGTGGCGACGTCGGTGGAAGTGCAGGGCGAGATCGCGCACGTGCAGACGGACAGTTCCGACCGCACGATTACAGTGAATCAGACGCAGATAACGAACACGCCTTCGGCGGGCCGGAACTACCTCAACATCCTGCGCTCTCTGCCAGGCACGGCGACCACGGGCACGACTGACGGCCGCGGCGGTACGGGCGCGGCGGGCGGCGGCGGCGCTCCGGCGGTGAACGGCGGCGCGGGGCAGTTGCTTGTGACCATCAACGGCATCGCGAGCCAGGACAGCGGCGCTCCCGGTACGGGCGGCTATCAGGCGCCGAGCGTGGACGCGATCGGCGAAGTGCAGGTGATGGTTTCGAATTACACAGCGCAATATGGCGCCCGCAACGGGGGCCAGATGAACGTGGTGATCAAGAATGGCACCAGCAAGTTTCACGGCACGGGCTATTACTACTATCGCCACGAGGAATTCAATGCGAACGAGTGGTTCAATAACCGGAACACGCGTACGGTGAACGGTATTCCGGGCCAGCCCACGGCGAAGCCGATCTATCGCTGGCAAAATCCGGGCGGTACGATCGGCGGTCCTCTGTTTATTCCGGGGCACTTCAACCGAGACCGCAACAAGCTGTTCTTCTTCTATTCCGACGACGAGTTGCATCACGTGGGAACGCGGGGCCCGAACCAGTTCACGATGCCGACGGCGCTCGAGCGCAGAGGGGATTTTTCGGATACGCGGACGACCGGCGGCGCCTTGATTACGATCTTCAACCCGCTGAACAACGGGCTTCCGTATACCGATAACAAGATCCCGGCCAGCCAGATCAACCCTCAGGGCTTTGCCATGCTGAATCTGTTTCCGGTTCCATGCGGCGGCAACGCCTGCAACGTCTCGAATGGACTGGACCCGACCGGGGGGCGAGCTTATAACTTCCAGGACAGCTTCAAAAACTCGAGCCCGCTGACGGACAGAATTCTGCGTATCGATGCGCCTCTGGGTAAGAAGACGTCTTTCTACGTGAGCGCCCTGCAGGATTACTACGCCACGCACGGCGACGGTTCTCTGCTGCAGGCGAGCGGCGCCGACTGGGGGCAGTTTCTCTCTACGTACGGCGTGCCGAATGTGAACCTGGCCGCGAACCTGGTGCATACGTTCACGCCCACCCTGATTAACGAATTCACCACGGGCATCAATCGTTCGTTCCAGATTGTGGATGCGGACGATAACACCTCCTGCAACGCGACAATCGACTCCGTGGGGGAGGGCGCGGCTCTGCCATACGCATGCAGTCTGCGCAGCAACTCGAATGTGAAGGGGCCGAACGGCCAGGCTGTTACATTCCCCGACTTATTCCCCGGCGGGAACGACCAGAACCTTTTGCCCAATATCAACTTTGGAACGGGCGGCGGTTTCTCACGCCAGATCTCGCCGACGCAGGATCTTTCGAAGGCTCCAGGATTCGGCGTCAACAGCCGGTGGCCGTTCCGCGGGACCGACCAGATTACGAGCGTGACGGACACCGTGTCCTGGATCAAGGGCACACATACGATCAAGTTCGGGTTCTATCTGGAGCACGATTCGCGCAACGTGACGATCTATAACAACTTCAATATCGGCGGGACGGCCTTCTTCGGCAGCGACCGGGCGAATCCGAACGACACGAACTCGTCCTATTCGAATGCGCTGATCGGTTCCATGTTCGCCTATGGCGCCGATAATAAGCGGCAGATCAACCACTCCCGGTATACGACCTACGAGGGATTCATTCAGGATACGTGGAAGGTCAACCGGCGGCTGACGCTGGATTATGGGCTGCGCATTCAGAGCATTGGGCCGGTAACGGATAAGGGAGCCGATCTGGGATTCTTCGATACGGCTGCTTACGATCAGAACAAGGTGGGGCAGCTGTTATTCCCCGCTTGCTCGGTTGCCGTGACGTCGAGCGGTTGCGCGAAGGCCAATCTGATCGCGGTGAATCCGGAGACGGGCAAGCAGTATCCGTTTGCTCAGGTCGGCACGTTCGATCCGGCGAGCTATGGGAGCGGCAGCTATCCGTGGTCCGGCGTGAAATTCTATAAGTCCAGTTTCTGGAATCGGGATTTCAATCTTGGACCGCGCATCGGTTTTGCTTACGATGTGTTCGGGGATGGAAAGATGGCGGTGCGCGGCGGATTCGGCATGTTCTATGGCCGCGCGACGAGCACGGACAACATCGGCGCGAGCGGGTCGGGTACCGGTCCAACGGAAGTGGCTCCGCTGTTCCTCTCGCCGTCTTATGCGTATCCGACGTTCGATTCTCTCTCCGGCGCCACGGCGTCGTATGCTCCGCAGACGGTTTACGGGGGTACGCCGAACATCCTGAATCCGCAGACCATCCAGTGGAGCTTCGGCATCCAGCGTGACCTTGGTTTGGGCACGATCATGGACGTGTCGTATCTGGGATGGGTCACCCACCATGGCTTCAATCTGAGCGGCTACGATCTGAACGGCGTTGCGCCGTATACGACCTGGAAGCCCACGCCGGGACCGGGCACGAACAGCTGCGGGCAGGTGCTCCAATATCTCGATCCCACGGCCAAGCCGCCCAGCGCGAGCAATTGCACCGGCGGCGCGGGACTGAATACCAACCTCATTCGCGCCATGGCGGGCTTCGATGGCTGGCAGGCTATCAACCTGGGTACGAATGCGGGAGAAAGCAACTATAACGCGCTCCAGGTGCAGTTCAATAAGCGGTTCGGCAAGAGGCTGCAGTTCGGCATCAACTATACGTGGTCGAAGAACCTCACCTACAGCAACAGCGAAAGCAATCAGTGGCTGGACAATGAGCTGACTTACAACGTCACTTCGGGCAATCGTCCGCAGGTGGTGAACGTGAACTTCGGCTATAAGCTGCAGAACGGTACGTCGCTCCTGCCGGGCGGGGCGCGGAACTATGTGACGAAGCTGTTCCTCGATGGCTGGAATATCAATGGCGTCATGTCGTTCTACGATGGTCAGCCGTGGGGCGTGACTTGTTCGGCGACGGGCGCGCCCGTTGGATATTGGTTCGGGACACCGACCGATACGCCGTCCGTGCGCTGCGCCATGAACGGTTCCATGTTCCAGACGGGGGGCAATGCAGCGGTGGTTGCTTCCGGGTCGAATACCGATCCACGCCTGTTTATGAATCTGAACGTGTGCAACAACGCGAAGGACCTGGAGAACAAGACGCTGCCCTGCACCATTAATTCGCCGGGCCTGGTGCTTCCGGACAAGAATTCGTTCGGTCTTGGAAACGCGCCCCAGACGTTGTTGTATGGCGCTGGATTCGAAAATGCGGATATCAGCATTTCGAAGACGATCACGCTGGGCGCGGAAAGCCGCACGCTGGAATTCCGGGCGGAAGCGTTCAATATTCTGAACCACTTCAACCCGGCCAATCCGAGTACCTCGAATCCGTCGAACTCCACGGTGACGTACGATTTCGTGACCAACCGGCAGACCAATGCGAATCTGGGCACGATCACAAGCGCGCAGAATACGGCTCGCCATATGGCGCTCTCGCTGCGGTTCCGCTTCTAATGTATTGCCGGCGCAGGCCGCTCGTCAAAAAGGCGGGCGGCCTGCGCCGCGTTATTTACCAGAGCCTTTCGACGCCATAGTCTTCGAAGACCGCATCCCGCGAAACGATTGAGATGTTTTCTTCGAGAGCCTGCGAGGCGAGAAGGCGGTCGAAGGGGTCGCGGTGGCGCCATGGAAGCGAGATGACTCCCATAGTGTGGCGAAAGCCGATATCGAGGATCTCGAAACCGTTGAGGGACATCTGTTCGGTGAGGTAACGTTCCGGTGTCCCGGGCAGGCGAAGTTTCTCCAGACTGCATTTGATGGCGATTTCCCAGAACGTTGCGACACTGACGAAGCAGTCCGCGCCGGCGATTGCCTTTCGCGCTTTTATGGATAGATCGGGCGCGTCCTGGCACCACCAGAGAAAAGCGTGCGTGTCGAGAAGGACGGCCACGCTACATGTACTCGGCGAAGTCGGAGAGCGGCTCGTCGAAGTCCGGAGCCATCCAGATGCCCTTGCCTGTTCCGGGTATCCGCTTTGCTGGTTTGATGGCCGTAATGCGAACCACAGGCCGATTTTCCTTTGTAACTACTATCGTTTCGCCAAGCATGGCTTTTTGAACGACCTCAGAGAACCGGGCCTTGGCATCGGCGAGTTTCATTTGAGTCTCCACATAGTCATATTATGTGACCAGTCTGTGATTGTCAATTGGCGGCCGCGGTACGGGCTTGCATGGAGAGGCCGAGCCGGTCGCGGAGCTCGGTGTCGAGCTTCTGGGCGGTATCGGGGTGGTCTTTCAGGAAGACGCGGGCGTTGTCGCGGCCCTGACCGATGCGCTCTCCTTTGTAGCTGAACCAGGAGCCGGATTTTTCCACCAGGTTGTTGGCGACGCCGAGGTCGATCAGATCGCCTTCGCGCGAGGCGCCCTCGCCGTAGAGGATGTCGAATTCGGCTTCGCGGAATGGGGAGGCTACCTTGTTCTTCACGACCTTGACGCGGGTGCGGTTGCCGATGACGGTATCGCCGTCTTTGATGGCGGCGATGCGGCGCACGTCGGCCCGGACGGAGCAGTAGAACTTGAGGGCGCGGCCGCCCGTGGTGGTTTCCGGGCTGCCGAACATGACGCCGATCTTGTCGCGAATCTGGTTGATGAAGATCAGGCAGGTTTTGGACTTGGAGACGATGCCGGTGAGTTTGCGGAGCGCCTGAGACATCAGGCGGGCCTGAAGACCCATGTGGGAATCGCCCATTTCGCCTTCGAGTTCGGC
>CAZWTH010000049.1:0-2387 GCA_964636715.1 uncultured Solibacteraceae bacterium
CCTGCACGACGCGCTTCCGCGCGGCGCCTGGGACCCGAAACATTCCGCGAACTCCGCGCCGAGCAAAAGCTCGGCGTGCAGAGCTGAAAAGCTCCGCCCCACTGATTCAGAACAGGTTGCGCAGCAAAAACAGCAGGTTGGCCGGCCGCTCCGCCAGTCTGCGCATGAAATACGGAAACCAGGCCTCGCCAAACGGCACATACACGCGAATCGGATAGCCATCCTCCCGCAACCGCTTCTGCAGGTCGCGGCGAATCCCGTAAAGCATCTGGAATTCGAAACTATCGCGCGGCGCGCGATTGTTCGCCGCAAAACGCTCGATGCGGTCAATAATGCGCTCGTCATGCGTGGCGATCGCCGGATAGCGCCCCGCCGCCAGCAGATGGTGCGCCAGCCCGATATAGTGCCGGTCCACATCCGCCTTCACGGGAAACGCAATCTCCGGCGGCTCCAGGTATGCGCCCTTGACGAGACGAACGCGCATCCCTTCGTGAAGCAGCGCCCTGACGTCCTCCGCGCTGCGATAAAGGCACGCCTGGAGCACCGCGCCGCAGGCCGGGTGATTCCGGTGAACGCGGGTGACCAGATCGAGCGTACGCTGCGTATACGCGCTGCCTTCCATATCGACCCGCACGAATCCGCCGAGCCTCTCCGCCTTCTCCACCAGCGTTGTCACATTGGCTTCGCAGGCCGTTTCGGAAAGATCGATGCCGAACTGGGTGAGCTTGATCGAGACATTCGGTTCGAGACCCCGCGCGCGAAGCGCTTCGAGCGCCCTCAGGAAAACATCCCGGCAGGCGGCTGCTTCTTCCTCCGATTTCACGTTTTCACCCAGATAGTCGAGCGTCGCCGCGATGCCCTCATCGCGCAGTTTCGCGCAAACGGAAAGCGCGTCTTCGAGGGTCCGCCCGGCAATAAATCTCGACGAAACCTTTCTCGCCATGGGCGAAGTTTCCGCCCAGACCCTCAGCTTCCGGTTCGCAGCCAGCGCGAGCAGGGCGGCGCGGAGGGGCATCAGACCCCTGTCACCGAATTGAAGACAATCACGCGCGAAACCTCGCGGAACCCCAGTTTGCGGTAGAGCCGCTCGCCCTGCCAGGTCGATTGCAGGATCACGCGCCCGAAACCCGACTCGTTCGCAGCCTCGCCGATCGCGTACCGCGTGATGGCTTCGCCATAGCCTTTTTTCTGCTCGCCCGGAATCGCGGCCACGTTGTAAAGACCAATGACATCGTGCGCCGCTACGGTCGCCGCCGTGGCCACAGGGCGGCCTTCCCGGTATCCGACCCAGCAGCGGAATTCCCGCGATGGGATCGTATTGTCGAACACTTCATTAAACCAGGCGGGGGGAACGTGAAAACACGCCGAGCCGACGGCCCGGAAATCGCTCATGGTCCGCTCAGTGTCCGCGCGCCGGATGTCGAACTCCGGCGCGGGCCGGGAGCGAAGCGAGAAGCGCCCTGCGTCGCGCACCGAATCGGCAACCATACCGGGCATCTCCGTCACGGCGCGCATCCCAAAACTTTCGCAGACCCGCACCAGATCCCGGCGCACCGTGCGGGGCAGCCATTCGTCGCAGATCCAGAAAGACCAGGACATTCGCCGGGAGTCGAAAATCTGGCGGGCGGCGTGAAGCCGGTTTTCGAGGTCGTCCATCCCGGATACGTCCCGGCTGAGAAATGCGGCGTTAAACATCTGAAACGCGGCCCCCAGCGACGCAATACTGACGCCATCGAGTTCCACGATATCCGCTTTGGGCCTGCCCTGCGCGAGGACGCGGAATGACTGCCGAAGATTCGCCTCCATTGCGTGAAACCCAGTCATCGCATCCGTTCGTATATGATGCAAGACTATGGCACACGGTCCAGCCAATGCAAGTTCGTCCCAGCCGAAGCCGGGGCGGCAGCCTTCCAATGTTGCGCCCAGCAAGGTTCGAAATGGCGTAGTGGGCTTCGCCGTAGCGCTGTCGATGATCACCTACATCGACCGCGTTGCGCTCTCAAATGCCCGGAAACAGGTGGCCACGTCGCTCCATTTGAGCGACGCCGAAATGGGACTCGTGTTCACGGCTTTCGCGGTGGCCTACGCGCTCTTCGAAATTCCCAGCGGTTTCATGGGCGATCGCCTCGGGCCGCGCAATGTCCTGATCCGCATCACGATCTGGTGGTCGATTTTCACCGCCGTCACGGGCCGCGCCTGGAACTTCATTTCACTCTGGATCTCCCAATTTTTGTTCGGCGCCGGTGAAGCGGGTTGTTATCCCAACATCGCGCGGGCCTTCTCCATCTGGCTGCCGCAAAGTGAGCGCGTGCGCGCCCAGGGCATTATCTGGATGAGTTCCCGCTGGGGTGGCGCCTTTACGCCCCTGCTGGTCGCGCTCCTGTTCC
>CAZWTH010000050.1:0-9697 GCA_964636715.1 uncultured Solibacteraceae bacterium
CCGGATCAGACAGGGCAACGGTCTCAACTTATCCACTGCGCGCCCGACCTTGACCAACTCCGGTCCACTATGTTCGACGCACACCCCTGTGCCTCGGTTTTCATGGTTGCTTGTGGCGCGAAGCGCCATCCGGACAGGGCAGTTGCGCACAACCGCATCGCTTTGCGCGCGACCTCCGCCTATACGTGCCTCGAAACCATTGACCGGGGGCAACGGAATGCCAACTCCCGCTCATTCCGGCAACTCGACCTCGTTCGTCTCGAGGTGATGAAACTCGGCAACAAAGAATTATTCGCATGGCCGGGAGGAAGCTTCGAAGAAAAACCGCTGACACAATTCGTCGCGGGCGGGCTCATCGGAGATGGAACGTTTGGCCTGTTCGCGGATGACGTATTTGTGAACGGGGCCGCAACCACAACTTTTCGCGGCAATGAACAGCTCCTGGGACGTCCTGCCCTGTCCGGATGGCGCTTCGCGCCACAAGCAACCATGAAAGCCCGCCAATAGCGCTTCTATTGTTATCAATAATTTGCGGCGGGCTTTCAATGGTGCGCGTCGATTTTTCCGTGAGTTCTCTCCAGGGGCACTTTACTCTTCGGACTGCCAGCGGCCAGGCGGAAGTTGAATATCGCGGTAGTTACTGGATCGATCCCGCGACGCTCGATCTGCTTCGAATGGATATTTTCGTCGACGACATTCCCGCGTCCGTTCAACTCTCCAAAATATCGATCCAGATTGACTACGAGACCCAAACGACAGGCGACAGGCGACAGCCGCGCCACGCGTACGCAACATTCGCTGATGAAAGTTGTAACATCCTCGGGCGAGATCCACCGCGATGAAATCGATTTCACGCACTGCCGTGAATTTGGGGCAGAAACCAAACTGATCACCGGCGATACGGACGATGCCTCCGTGAAAGAGAAGCAAACGCCCCGCCCACCGAATGCGCTGCCGGGCGACATGGACATCCGGATGGAGCTTCAGAATCCAATCGACGTGAAGACCGCGAGCGTCGGCGATTCGATCCTGGCGGTGGTTGACTCCGACGTGAAGGACGGGAAACGCATCCTGATTCCGAAAGGCGCTCGCGTCAGCGGACGTATCCGGCGTCTCGAGCGGCGCGCAGGCGCGCCAGAGTACGTGCTTGCGGGGCTGGAGTTTTCAGACATTGCGGCTGGCGAGGAATCCTGGCGGTTCATTGCGCGATTGCAGTCGATTGACGTCATGGATGGAATTACCCTGGAGCATCGCGAGAGAAAAGAAACCCGCATCGTACACCAGCCGGGTGGAGTCGGCAGCGGCGGCACAATCGAAACGAGAATCAGCGAAAGTTTTGACAGCCCTCTCGCGGGCGTCGGCTATTTGTACCTTTCGGCTGACGCGGTGAAGATTCCCGCGGGACTGCACATGCGCTGGAGATCCGAAGCTCTGCGCGGAGAACAAGACCCGAAGGGCGCCCGATAACGTTCGCATCGAGCGCCCCTCCTTCAGACCCCTACGCCACCGCCGCCAACTGACTCTCCTCCCGCTCCCTCCGCTCTTCCCACGCCTGCGCGAGATGCCAGATCATATTGAGTTCCCGCATTGCTTCCGCGCGAGGCATCCGATCGCCGAGCGCACGGCGGCTCTCATGAACGCGATGGAACGCTTCGATGAGCTGGCTGTGACTCAAGCGCCCCAGCCGCTGCCACATCGCCTTCAATTCCACCTCGCTCAGGGATTCGCGCGTCATGAAGCGCCCGCCGCCTTCGCGGGCCGGATATTCTGGTTCACCCGGAAGAAGTTCCCGGGGTCATACTTCGCCTTCACCGCGGCCAGCCGATCGTAGTTGCCGCGATAGGTGGCGCGAATCCGCTCGTCTCCCTCGCCCTCCATCATGAAGTTGAGATAGCCGCCTCCCATGCTGAGCGGGTGCAGACTGTCATAGTAAGCGCGGGACCAGCCGGTTATGCGCGCGGCATTGGCCGGATCGGGATCCACACCCACGATCACGCCGCTGAACACCGCGTCACGGCAGCCGAACGCCGTCTCGTCCGCCGGAACGCGGCCCGCTTTTCCATTGACCGGATAGAGATGCATCGTGGATTGCCATGTCGGCAACTGAGCGCCGTGTTCCAGATGTTTTTCAATTGCCTCATCGCTGAGATCGCGGAAGAAATCCGCCTTCCAGTACCACTGCAGACCCGCGGGATAGACCGGATCGAACATGCCTTGCAGGACCGGAAACGGCATCGGGCCAAACAGTTCGAAGGCCGGGCGCCGATAGGAGCGCAGAGGACCGAGCATCGCGTTCGCCTCTTCGAGGGCTCCCTGATAGCACCACACGATGCCGCACATGGTTTTGAGATGCAGATGCTCCGGGAATGGCGGACCGGGCGGCACTCCCATAATTGCGAAGAACCCGCTCATTTCTTCCGGCGCCTGCGTGATGAAGCGGCGATACCACTTCATGACGTCGGGCGCATCGCTCAATGGCCAAAGCATCGGACCGGCGCAGACGGTGTGGACCGGATGTCCTTCGAAGAGGAATGCCGTCACTACGCCGAAGTTCCCACCGCCGCCGCGCACGGCCCAGAACAGGTCCGGGTTCTCTTCCGCGCTGGCGACAACAAATGTACCGTCGGCGAGGACAATATCGACCGAGATCAGATTGTCGATGGTCAGTCCGTATTTGCGCGTGAGGTGGCCCATGCCGCCGCCGAGGGTGAGGCCGGCGACGCCGGTACTGGAAATAATCCCGGAGGGCACGGCGAGCCCGAACGCGTGGGTGGCGTGATCCACATCACGCCACTTCGCGCCGGCGCCGACCAGCACGTTGCGCGAAGTGGGGTCAACGCGAACGTAGTTCATGGCGGCAAGATCGATCACGAGGCCGTCGTCACAGACGCCGAGGCCGCCCGCGTTATGGCGGCCGCCGCAAATCGAAACCTTCAGTTCCATGGTTCTGGCGGCGCGCACGGCGGTAATCACATCCGCGACATCCGTGACCTTCGCGATGAGGCGGGGTTTGCGGTCGATCATCCCGTTGTAGACCTTGCGCTCCGCATCGTAAGCGGCGTCCCCTGGCTCAATGACAGTTCCCCGGAACTGGCCGCGAAATTCGACAATTGCATCCTGCAATGACATAGAAGAACTCCTTATGATTGCTACTTTGCAGGGGCCGGCGTTCTAAGAGCGTTCTGTCGAGGCCGTTTTTGCCGTTCCGGACGCCAGGCGGGAGAGTTTTTGCTCGAACGCGCGCGAACCGGATCGCCGGGCCGCCTCAACGCCGCTCTGGAAGCTCTTGCGCGCCTCTTCCGGTTGTCCGGAAGCCAGCAAAAGATTGCCCTGAACGCGGTGCAATTCGGGCAGAGCCCACACCTCGTGGTTCCTGCCGGCGAATGCAAAACCGGCTGAAATGCCAGCCAGCGCATCGCCGATCGCGCCCATGCCTGCCTGCACTTCCGCCAGCATCGCCAGATAGTACGGCATCCGGATCTGCGCATCCAGGCGTTTCATTTCATGGAGCCCGGAACGAAGCTGGGCGAGACCGGCGGCGGTATTCCCCTCGGCCGCTTCCGCCCATCCGGCGATGATGTTCGCCATCGCCAGGTAATAAACAAAGCCGTGCTTCCGGCAAAGCGCCACCGCTTCCCTGCCGCGTTCGAGCGCCGCGGGAGTGTCCCCTCGAAAAGCTTCGAGAAGCGCCGCGTAAGCGAGCGCGATCGCTTCGCTGAACGGATGACGAAGCTGCCTCGCCACGGCGATCGACTCCGCGGCGAGCGCGCGCCCCGCGTCATCTCCCGCGCAGTGATACGTGAGGTGCGCGAGATATGACTGGCAGAAGACGTCGAGATCGGGACCGGCAAAAAGCGCCAGCACGGATTCCGCCCTGCCGGTTTCCTGCTGCTGCGCCGCCGTCATGTGTTCCAGAGAACGCCCCAGTTCCCCCTGGTGGAAGAGGCAGCTCGACATCAGGAAATTCCCCGCCTGCAGCCGGACCGGCTCTCCGCCTGCCTCCGCGCGCCGCAGGAACTCTTCGCTGATCTCGCGGGCTTTGGCCAGGTTGCCGCGCACGATGTGGAACACCCACAGGCCGCTCAGGATGACGTCGATTTGGTGATCCTGGAGACTGCGTGAAAGCCACACCGCGGTCTCATAGGTTTCGCCTGCCACGGCGGACGAATATCCTTCGGTCGTCACCAGTGCCGCGCCCAGAACAACCAGCAGATCCAGTTCCTGGCGCCGGCGCCGATCGGATTCGGGCAGACTGCGGCAGATCGCAAGCGCGCGGCGCGCCAGGCCGGCGGCCTCCGTATCCGCGAAGCGGCGCCGCGCGTAATTCGCCGCCTTCGCATAGTGCACGATCGCCTCCTCCGGCATCCCGGCCTCCTCATAGTGCGAGGCAATCTGGCCGTCCCACAATTCGAGGTCGGCGCCGTGGACCTCCGGGAGAGAGCGCGCAATACGCCGATGCAGATAGCGCTGGCGGACTACGGAGAGTTCGCTGAATGCGACCTCGCGCACGCGGTCATGCGTGAAATCGTATTCTGAGAGCCCGCGATTTTCCACGATGCGGCGGCGCCAGAGCTCGTCGAGCGCGGAGGAAACGCTGTTTTCATCCCAGTCGGCCGCCTTCTCCAGCAGTTCGAAAGAAAAGGGACGGCCCACCACGCTCGCAAGCCCCGCGAGTTCACGGGCGGCCGGAGACAGCTGCTCCAGCCGTGAGGCGATCACCGCGTGAACACGCGTGCTGTGCAGACCGGCGCGCAGCGATTCCACCACAAAAAGCGGATTCCCTCGCGTCGCCTGGTAAATGCCGTCCACGCTCTTTGTACCTGTGCGGGCTGCCGATTCAGCGCGCACCAGTTCCGCCGTTTCCTCCGCGCTCAGCGGCTGCAGCGGGATCTCCGTCAGAGTGGAGGACTGGCGCGCTCCGCTGAGAAATCGGGTGACGGGATGTTCAGGACCCATTTCGTCATTGCGCATGGTAGCGAGAATTCTGACTTCTTTCGCGTGGGGCGAATGCAGAAACGCGCCGAGCCATTCGAGCGTTTCGGGATCGCACCACTGCAGATCGTCCAGCATCAGAAGGAGCGGCTTGCGGCATTTGCCGAAGGCCGCGCCGAGAGATTCATAAAAATTCAGACGCTGCCAGCTCTGGGTCAGACGCCCGGAATCGGGGAAGCGCTCGCGCAGTTCCGGAAGGACGCGCGCGATTTCCACCAGCTGATGAGGGCGCAGATGCAGACACGCGGCGCGTACCGTGTCCGCGCGCAGCCACTCGGCGAGGGGAGCATAGGAAACCTGTCCCTGACCGGCATAGCAGCGGGCCCGCGCGGCGCCGTGTTCCGCGCGAAGACAGAAATCCATCAGTTCGTCAGCCAGCCTTGTTTTACCAATGCCGGGCTCTCCGGAGATCACCACGATTCCCGGTCCGCCACCGGTTGTTGTCTGAGCCAGCGCCGTCAGCCGCGTCCACTCTTCGGCGCGGCCCACGAAAATTCTCTTTCTTTGCGGGAGCGAAGGCTGCCGCCGCGAAGCCGTATTCGCCGTCGCATCTGTCTTCAGAATGCGTTCAAAACTTTCCTTCGTGGCCGGACCCGGCTCGACTCCCATTTCGCGCCGCAGAACGCGCATGCACTGGTGGTAGGCCCGCAGTGCGCTGGCGCGATCCCCATTGGCCGCGTGCAGACGCATGAGCATCTGGTAATGAGCTTCGCTCAGGCTGTCGAGCGCCACCAGGCGCTCCGCTCGTGGAATTGCGGCGGCATAGTCACGGGCATTTTCGTGGATGATGATCAGCCGGCGGAGAACGTCGACGATCCGCCGCCTGTATTCTTCGCGCAGGGGCGTAATCCAATCGTCATAGACGGCGGGGAGAATGTCGTCTTCGTACAGGTCCGCGGCGGCTGCGAGCGATTGCGTTTCAATAGCGCGCAGGAACTCGAGAGCATCGACAAAACAGGAGTTGTCCGTCCGCCATTCGACCGTCAGATGCTCAACGGCCAGTGAAGGACGATCACCGAGCGCGCGGCGCAGGTTGTGCAGCAACTGGCGGAGGTTGGTTCGCGCCTGGGATTCTTTCGATGCGGGCCAGAGAGTGAAGGCGAGCATCTCCCGCGGCTGGGGAGTATCGGCATGGAGCACCAGATACCCAAGGAGCGATTGCATCCGGTTTGTATTGAGCCCCGGCAGCGACCGGCCGTCCATTGTGACGGCGAGGTTTCCGAAGAGCTGAATGCGCATGTTCCCCGCCACAAGCCCTCGTACTGGGCATTATCCTGCAAACCGGCCCCGAATGCGATCATTGCTAAACTTCAGTTTGGCGAATGACTGCGACTTTCTTGTAATCGGAGCCGGCGTCGCCGGCATGCGCGCCGCGATTGAACTGGCGGAAACGGGCAGGGTGCTCGTGATCGCAAAAGACTCTCTGCGAGAGTCTTCCTCCGAATATGCCCAGGGCGGAATCGCCGCCGCGTTAAATGACGACGATCGCGTCGAACTGCATGAGCAGGACACGATTTACGCGGGCGACGGTCTCTGCAACGTGGAGGCGGTCCATGTCCTCGTGGAGGAAGCGCCCGCCGCGATTCAGCAACTGATCGAGTGGGGCGCGGAATTCGATCGCGAAGGAACGAAGCTCGTGTTCGCGCGGGAAGGCGCGCACAGCCGGAATCGCGTTCTGCACGCGCATGGCGATTCCACGGGCCATGAAATTGCGCGCGCGCTTTACCAGAAAGCTTCGTCGCTGCCGAATGTCCGCTTCGAAACTTATTCGGCGGTCGCGGACCTGCACGGCAACGGGGCTATCGCCCTGCGCGAATCCTCCGGCGAGTGGAGCGAGATCCACGCACACGCTGTGCTGCTGGCAACCGGCGGACTGGGATGCGTTTATCGCGAGACAACGAACCCCGCGGTGGCGACCGGCGACGGAGTCGCAATGGCATGGCGGGCAGGCGCGCGGATCGCGAACATGGAGTTCGTGCAGTTCCATCCGACGGCGCTGCACATCGATGGCGCGCCGCGGTTCCTGCTCTCCGAAGCGCTGCGGGGCGAAGGCGCCGTACTGCGCAATCGCGACGGCGAGGCATTCATGGAGCGCTATCACGAAATGCGCGATCTGGCCCCGCGCGATGTGGTGTCCCGCGCGATCGTGGCGGAGATGCGGCGCACCGGCTCGCCGCACGTGTGGCTCGATCTGACGGCTCGCGGCAGCCACTTTATTCACGAACGCTTCCCGAGGATTTTCGAAACCTGTCTGCGCTACGGACTCGATCTGGGACGCGAACCCGCGCCGGTCCATCCTGCGGCGCATTACGCGATGGGCGGAGTCGAGACCGATCTCGATGGACGCACTTCCCTGCCCGGATTGTTCGCCGCCGGGGAAGTGGCATGTACGGGCGTGCATGGCGCGAACCGGCTCGCCAGCAATTCTCTGCTCGAAGGCCTGGTCTATGGCGCGCGCGCGGGGCGCGCCATGCGGGAGCACACTGGCGGCTGCGATTTCCGGAAAGCCGCGCTCACCATTCCGGAAACAACGGCCATGGAACTGCGCGATCTCGCGTGGAAAGACTGCGGCATCCTGCGCAACGCCGAAGGGCTCGAAACAGCGATTCGTTTTCTGGAATCGATACGGCTGGCGGATGCCGGGAAACCAGGACTGGCGTCCGTTGAACTGCGGAATATCTACGACGTAGTGGGCCTCATCGCCCGCGCGGCCCTGGCGCGCCGCGAAAGCCGCGGCGCACACTACCGGACCGACTACCCCTGAGCGGGGCTACTCCTCGTCTTCGTCGTCCTCATCGACGTCGTCTTCGTCTTCCAGATCGTCATCGTCTTCGAAGTCTTCGTCGTCCAGATCGTCCTCATCGTCGAGATCATCTTCATCGAGGTCGTCGTCTTCCGAGTCTTCGTCCTCGTCGTCGAGATCTTCGTCTTCGTCTTCGTCGCTGAGATCTTCGTCCTGGATCTCATCGAAACTCAGGTCGTCAGGATTGCGCTTGGGAGGGCTCATTTCCCATGCATGTACCCGTAATTCGTCGTCCATGTACGCCATTCATTCTGAAGTTTACACGGTCGCCGGGTTTCGCGTAAAGGGGGGATGGGAGCTACACTGAAACTTCACGACAATGAAACCGCGAATCCGTTCGACGACCGTTCTATGCGTGCGCCGCGACAATCATGTCGTCATGGCGGCCGACGGCCAGGTCACATTGGGAAGCGAAGTTCTGAAGTCCACGGCGCGTAAATTGCGGCGTCTTTATGGAGACCGAATCGTGGCGGGTTTTGCCGGCTCGACTGCGGACGCTTTCTCTCTTTTTTCCCGCTTTGAAGGCAAGCTGGAACAGTTTAACGGCAATCTGCCGCGCGCGGTGGTGGATCTCGCGAAAGACTGGCGGACCGACAAAGTGCTTCGTCATTTAGAGGCGCTGCTGCTGGTGACGGATGCCGTGAACACCTATATCGTGAGCGGCAATGGCGATGTGATTGAGCCGGATGAGAATGTCGCCGCCATCGGATCGGGCGGGCCGTTTGCGCTTTCCGCCGCGCTGGCGCTGGTCCGAAATACAAAAATGACGGCGCGCGAGGTTGTGGAGGAATCGATGAAGATCGCTGCCCGCACCTGTATTTACACGAACGACAACATTGTTTATGAGGAGATCGCCTGAGATGGTGATCTATCTTCCGCCGCAATCGGTCGATGAAGGTCCGGTGCTGGATGAGCTGACGCCGCGGCAGATCGTACAGGAGCTCGATAAGCACGTAATTGGACAGCCGGACGCCAAACGCGCGGTGGCGATCGCGTTGCGCAACCGCCTTCGCCGTCAGAAGCTTCCGCCCGATATGGCGGACGAGGTGATGCCGAAGAACATCCTGATGATTGGCCCGACGGGCGTCGGCAAGACGGAGTTGGCGCGCAGGCTCGCGAAGCTGGCGAATTCACCCTTTATTAAGGTAGAGGCGAGCAAGTTCACGGAAGTCGGCTATGTGGGGCGGGATGTCGAAGCGATGATTCGCGATCTGGTGGATATCGCGATCGATATGGTGCGGGGGCAGAAGCTCGAAGAAGTGGCGGAACGCGCGGAAACGAACGCCGAGAACCGCATTCTGGATCTGCTGATTCCGGCGGCCGCGGGAGAGAACGGGGCGGATAACGAAAAGACTCGCGAGAAACTGCGCGAACGCCTTCGCCAGGGGAAGCTCGATGAACGTACCGTGGAGCTGGAAGTCAAGGAACGCGCGCCCTCGTTCGAGGTAGCGAGTAACGTCAATCTGGAAGAGATGGGCGTGAACATCCGCGAGATGATTCCGGCGATGTTCGGCAGGCGTTCCAAAAAGCGCTCGATGCGCGTGGATGAAGCGCTCGAATATCTGATCCAGGAAGAAGAGCACAAGCTCATCGATATGGAGCAGGTGACCCGGCTTGCGCTGGAGCGAGTGGAATCGAGCGGCATCATTTTCCTCGACGAGATTGACAAGATCGCGGGACGCGAAGGCGGGCATGGGCCGGACGTGAGCCGCGAGGGCGTGCAGCGGGACATCCTGCCGATTGTGGAAGGAACCACGGTGAACACGCGGTATGGGTTCGTTCGGACGGACCATATTCTGTTCATCGCGGCGGGCGCGTTTCATGTTTCGAAGCCGAGCGACATGATTCCCGAACTGCAGGGGCGGTTTCCGATTCGCGTGGAGTTGCGGTCGCTTTCGGTGG
>CAZWTH010000051.1:0-2611 GCA_964636715.1 uncultured Solibacteraceae bacterium
TCCCCGAGCGCGACGAAGTCGGAACGGTCATCTCCACCACCCTCCGCAAGGATCCGGTCAAGACCCGCAAGGAAGCCCTGATCGAGATCTACCGCAAGCTGCGTCCGGGCGATCCGCCCACCGTGGACACCGCCACTCAGCTTTTCGAGGGCATGTTCTTCGACGCGCGCAAGTATGACTTCTCGCGCGTGGGCCGCATGAAGTTTTCAATCAAGATTTACGATGCGCCCGAATCGCCGAAGCGCGTCACGCCGGAAGGCAAGCTCTACGATCCGCGCATTCTGCACCGCGAGGATTTCCACGACACGATCCGTTACCTGCTCAAGCTCCGCAAGGGCATCGGCGTGGTGGATGACATCGATCACCTGGGCAACCGCCGCGTACGCGCGGTGGGCGAACTCCTCGAGAACCAGTTCCGCATCGGTCTGGTCCGCATGGAGCGCGCGATCAAGGAAAAGATGTCGGTCTACCAGGAAATGTCGACGGCCATGCCGCACGATCTGGTGAACGCCAAGCCCGTGATGGCTGCGATCCGCGAATTCTTCGGATCGAGCCAGCTTTCGCAGTTCATGGATCAGACCAATCCGCTTTCGGAAATTACCCACAAGCGGCGTCTCTCGGCCCTTGGACCGGGCGGTCTGTCGCGTGAGCGCGCGGGCTTCGAAGTCCGCGACGTGCACCCCACGCACTACGGCCGTATCTGCCCGATCGAAACGCCGGAAGGTCCGAACATCGGTCTGATTTCGTCTCTCTCCTGCTTCGCCCGCATCAACGAGTACGGCTTTATCGAAAGCCCGTACAAGCGCGTGGTGGGCGGCGTGGTGGTGGATAACGTCAAGATCCTCAACCCCGGCGATACGAGCTACAAGGTCAACGACGTCATTTCCCGCGAGGACATTCTCAAGGCGAATGCCGCGCTTTCCGGTAAGAAGCAACAGGCCGAGTACGAGTCCCACTGCGATTACCTCTCGGCGTGGGAAGAAGACAAGTACATCGTGGCGCAGGCCAACGTGGAGCTGGATGAGACCGGGCGCATTGTTCCGGATCTCGCCAACGCCCGTCAGTCCGGCAACTTCGTGCTGAAATCGCGCGACGAAATCGAGTACATGGACGTGAGTCCGAAGCAGCTTGTCTCTGTTGCCGCTTCGCTCATTCCGTTCCTTGAGAACGACGACGCGAACCGCGCGCTCATGGGTTCGAACATGCAGCGCCAGGCTGTTCCGCTGCTGCGCGGCGACGCTCCTTATGTCGGCACCGGCATGGAATACGTGACGGCGCGCGACTCGGGCGCGGTGGTGCTCTGCCGCCGTACCGGCATGGTGGATTCGGTCGACTCCGAGCGCATCATTGTGCGCGTGGAAGGCACGGCGCATGAAGGTCAGATGTCGCGCGAAGTCGGTGCCGATATCTACCAGATGACGAAGTTCAAGCGCTCGAACCAGAACACCTGCATCAATCAAAAGCCGATTGTGCAGCAGGGGCAGCGCGTGGTCAAAGGCCAGGTTCTGGCTGACGGACCGTGCACCGATATGGGCGAGCTTGCTCTCGGCCGGAACGTGCTCGTCGCGTTCATGCCGTGGCGCGGTTACAACTTCGAAGACGCGATCCTGGTCAGCGAAAAACTGATCAAGGAAGACTATTACACTTCGATCCACATCGAAGAGTTCGAAATCGAAGCCCGCGATACCAAGCTCGGACCCGAGGAAATCACGCGCGACATTCCGAACATCGCCGATGCGTTCCTGCGCAATCTCGATGAATCGGGCGTGATCCGCATCGGCGCCACGGTGAAGCCGGGCGACATTCTGGTCGGCAAAGTCACGCCGAAGGGCGAAACGCAGCTGACGCCGGAAGAGAAACTTCTCCGCGCGATCTTCGGCGAAAAAGCCGGCGACGTGAAGGACGCTTCTCTCTACTGCCCGCCGGGCATCGAAGGCACGGTGGTCGATTGCAAGATCTTCTCCCGCAAAGGCCAGGAGAAGGACGAGCGTTCGCGCCGCATCGAAGAATCGCAGATTGCCCGCCTGCGGCGCAATCTCGACGACGAAATTCGCATCCTGACCGACGAGCGCGCCAAGCGTCTGGTGACGCTGCTCGAAGGCAAGGAAGTGCAGGCGGACCTGCACGACGAAAAAACCAACAAGAAGCTGCTCGGGAAGGGCGATATTCTGGACCGCGAGATCATCGAGCGGACCAAGTCGCGCGACCTGAAACGCGCCCGCCTCGCCAACCGCGATCCGCGGGTGAATGAGCAGATCGATGAAATCGAAGAGATGACGTCCCGTCAGATTCAGGTGCTCGAAAAGATCACCGAAGAGAAGACGGCCAAGCTTAAGAAGGGCGATGAACTTCCTCCGGGCGTCATCAAGCTCGTGAAGGTTTATATCGCAATGAAGCGCAAGCTGTCGGTCGGCGACAAAATGGCCGGCCGCCACGGTAACAAGGGCGTCATCGCGCGCATTCTGCCGGAAGAAGATATGCCGTACCTGCCGGACGGCACGCCGGTCGAAATCGTTCTGAATCCGCTCGGCGTTCCGAGCCGTATGAACGTCGGTCAGATTCTCGAAACCCACCTCGGGTGGGCCGCCAAGGCTCTGGGCGTGCAGTTCGC
>CAZWTH010000052.1:0-5177 GCA_964636715.1 uncultured Solibacteraceae bacterium
GCTTCTGCTCTGCGCAAGCGCCGGCCGGAAGGCCGGCTTGCAGGGCCGAAGCCCTGCCCCACGAGACAATGGGAATTCGTTCCCATGCGGCCTTTTGAGCCACTTTTTCGCAATCCGCACCTCCTGACCATCGTCGCGAATTTCTATCCGCGCAAGTACGATGAGGCCGCCTTTCCGAAACAGCGGCGGCTGGTTCAGACCGATCCCGATACGAAGGTGCTGGTAGAGACGCAGCATCCGCGCGGCGAGCCGAAGGGCCACGTCGTCATGGTTCACGGCCTCGAAGGCTCCGGGGAATCCGGCTATATCGTGAGCATGGCGTGGGCCGCGGTGAACGCGGGGTTCATCGCGCATCGCTTCCACATGCGAACGTGCGCGGGCACGGAGAATCACTGCAAGACCCTCTATCACGCGGGGCTGACCGGCGATCTGCGGTCATTCCTCGCGCAACTGGACGGCCTTCCCGTTTTCCTTGTCGGCTATTCGCTGGGCGGCAATGTGGTGATGAAACTGGCGGGCGAACTGGGGGATACGGACCGGATTCAGGGCGTCTGCGGCGTCTCGGTGCCCATCGTTCTGGCCCGCTGCACAAAGCGCATGCAGGAGCGGGATAACCTGCTCTACGAGCGCCGCTTCGTCACCCGCATGAAGAAACGAATGGTGGCGACCGGCCGCTACACCGAGGCGCAGCTCGCCCCGTTGAATACCATTTGGGATATCGACGATCAGGTGACCGCGCCCTCGTTCGGTTTTCGGGACGCCGCGCATTACTATGAAACCCAGTCCGCCATCAACTTCGTGCCGCGGATTCGGGTCCCCACGCTGCTGATCCACTCGCAGGACGATACCTTTATCCCGTTTGAAATGTACAGTCATCCGGCGCTGGCGGAGAATCCGCATATCCGGCTGCTGACCACGGAACACGGCGGTCACCTCGGATTCCTGCAGCGCCGTGGCCTGCCGCGGTTCTGGCTCGACGGTACGGTACTCGAATTCATCGAGAGCCACTTGCAAACTCCGGCCGGTGTGGGCCGTAATACTCAGTGTGGCGATTGATTTCACCCGGCTCGTAGCGGAAAACCAGGCGATGGTCTTCAGCCTGGCGCTGCGGTTCATGCGCAATCGCGAGATCGCCGAGGAAGTGGCGCAGGACGTTTTCCTCCAGTGCTACCGGCAGCTCGACCGGATCGAAGACGAATCGCACGCGTGTTCCTGGCTGCGGCGGACGGTTTGCCACCGCTCGATCGATGAGCTGCGGAAGCGGCGGTTCCGGCCGGCCATCGGTCTCGATGACGTTCCCGAACCCGCGGCGGTGGACATACTTCCGGACATGCTGCTGCGTGACCGGATTCGCGGTCTGGTGGACGCTCTGCCCGAGAAGGCGCGCATGGTAGTGGTGCTTCGCTATCAGGAAGACCTGGCCCCCGCGGAGATCGCGGAGGCGCTCGAGATGCCGATCAGCACGGTGAAGAGCCATCTGCACCGCTCGCTCACGCTGCTGCGCGGCCGCCTGGAAAAGAAAGGGATTTCGTTCGTGCGGCGTGGCGGAGAGCTTCCGCTTACAGAGGTTTGTTTATGAGTGAATACAGGCTGGAAGACGAACTCCGGGGCGCACTGCGGCGCGAGGAACCGCCGGCGGGCTTTGCGGCGAAGATTCTGGCGCAGACAGTGGGCGGTCCTGTACTGCAGGTCGTTACGAAACGCGATCGCTCGTGGTTTCAGCGGCCCGTGGGACTGGCGCTGGCGGCGGCTCTGGCGACGTTGGCGATCGTACCGGCGGCAATAGTGGAACAGCGTCGGCGGGAGCAGGAGCGCGGTCTGAGGGCGAAGCAGGAGTTGCTGATCGCGCTCGCGATTACGCGCGAGCAGTTCCAGCACGCGAAGGTGAGAGTGCAGAGGGCTACGGGAGAGCAACGATGAATCGGATGCGGAGAATACTTCTTCCGGTGATTGCGGCGGTTTGCCTGGCGGGAGTCGCGGCGGCGCAGGATGTCGATCTGAAGGCCCTCGACAGGCTCGGCGAGCACGCTCGTTCGAAGACCGTGGTGACCTTGAATTCGGCGCTGCTGAAATGGGGGGCGGCCTTTCTCGGGGCCGGCGGCGATTCGGACGCGGACGCGATCAAATCCCTGATCGGCAAGCTGAAGGCGATCTATGTGCGCGTGTATGAATTTCAGAGTCCCGGCGAGTATTCGGATAAGGATCTGGAGGGGTTCCGCGCGATGCTTTCCTCGCCCAGGTGGATGCCGGTGGTCGATGTGCAGGACCACAAGGAATCGACCCAGATCTACTTTTTGACGACGCCCTCGAGCGACAAACTGGGCGGCGTGGCGGTCCTGAGCGCGGAGCCGAAGAAGGTAACCGTGGTCTATATCGATGGCGAACTGGACCCCAGCGATATCGCGAAATTAAGCGGCAACATGGGAATCCCGGAGATCCACGATCTGGACAAGATCAAAAAGGGGCGATAATAAAAGCGGCAAATGACTTTCTTCACCGCCGCTGTGATGATGCTGGCGCTTCTGCAGGCGCCGAAGGAGATTCCGGCGACTTTCACCGGTACATTCCAGGGCATTGAAAGCGGCGGACATCTCGTGCTGGAAGTAGACGGCGGACATCAGCTTCGCATGTTTGTCCTCGGTTCCACGAAGTTCATCCGGGACGGCAAAACGGTCAAATCATCCGAGTTTCATGAGGGCGATCCGGTTTCGGTGGACGCCGAGCGCGACGCGCGAATGAATTTGGTGGCGCTCCGTGTGGAGAAGAAGAAACCTGCGCCGTCTGGTGCGAAGGAGAAGCCCCCGGAATGATGCGCGTTCTGCTTGCGCTGGCGCTCGCGGCAGGTTTCGCGCTGGGGATGCAGGAGCCGGATGCGAACCAGGAGCCGGTCTACGTTTTCGGCACTTCGGTGGTGATTCCTTCCGGCCTGCAGGGCTCCATTTACTACATTTCTCACTCCGCGAAGAACCTGCTGGATTTCGACAAAGGAAAGCCGCGCGGAACCATCTATACGACTTCGCTGAATATTCCCCCGCAGGACTACAAGCTCGGCTTTCCGGGGATTACGGACCGGCTCGAATGGTTTGCCATCGATTATCGAGGCAAGTTCTGGATAGAAGACGCGGGCGATTACCGGTTTGAGCTGATGGCGGACGATGGAGCCATGCTCTACGTGGATGGGCAGCTTGTGATTGACAACAGCGGCCTGCATCCGCCCGTGACGCTGCATGGCAAGGTGGGTTTGCGCGAAGGAACCCACATGATCCGCGTCTCGTACTTCCAGGGACTCAAGTATCAGGTGGCGCTGGTGCTGAAGATTGCGCGTCCTGGCGAAGAATACCGCGTCTTCAACACGAATGACTTCAAGCCGCCGGCAACGTTCACGGGGCCGGGCGACTCTCACTGAGAATATTTCACATCGCAGGCGCCTGGCAGAAGCCAGGCGAGCAGGGCCGAAGCCCCGCCCCACAAAAAGCAGCACAGCCGGGAGTCTGGTATTACGGCATCCGCCGCAGCGCCAGCACCGCGTTCAGTCCTCCGAACGCGAACGAATTCGAAATCGCATATTCCCCGTTCCACGCGCGCGATTCGTTCGGGACATAATCGAGATCGCATTCCGGGTCCGCTTCGCCGTAGTGGATTGTCGGCGGGATGAACTGTTCGCGCAGAGCGAGAATCGTGGCGGCGGATTCGATCGCGCCCGCCGCGCCCAGCGTGTGTCCATGCATCGATTTCGTGGAAGATACGGCAACGCGGCGGGCATGATCGCCGAACGCGAGATGGATCGCCCAGGTTTCCGTCGCATCGTTGACTGTGGTGCCCGTGCCGTGCGCATTCACGTAACCGATCGCGCCAGGCTCCAGCTGCGCATCCGCGAGAGCGCGCGTAATGGCGCGCGCGGCCCCTTCGGCGGAAGGCTGCGTGACGTGATGAGCGTCGCTCGACATGCCGACGCCCGCAATTTCCGCCAGCGGCTGCGCGCCACGCGCCTGCGCGTGTTCCAGCGCTTCAATCACCAGCATCGCCCCGCCCTCGCCCAGCATCATGCCGTTACGTTCTTTCGAGAAAGGGCGGCAGATCGTGGGGGAAACAACGCGCATCGCCTCCCATGCGAGGAGCACGCCTTCGCTGAACGTGGCCTCGCTCCCGCCGGCGAGCGCCACATCGCACATGCCGGAGCGCACCATATTCGCAGCCAGTCCGATGGCGTGATTCGACGAAGCGCAGGCTGTGGCGACCGTGAACGACGGTCCCGTAATCCCGAATTCCATCGCAAGCGCGCTCGCGCCGGCATTCGCCATCGTCTTGGGAATCGTCATGGGATGGGGCCGCGGACGGCCGCGCCGGTAGACTTCCACGAAGCCTTTGTCTTCGGTCGATTGCCCGCCGATGCAGGAGCCCGTGACGATCGCGGTCGTTTCGCGCAGCTCCGGCGTAAATTCGATCCCGCTGTTGCGAATGGCTTCCCGTCCCGCGATCACCGCGAACTGGGCGAAGCGGTCCAGCATGTCCGCGGCTTTCGGATCGAAGTGATCGTTGGCGTTGTAATCGCGAATCTGCGCGGCGGTGGTGAAGCGCATGTTCCATGGCGCGCCGCCGGGTTCAGGATTTTGAAGAGGGCTCGCGCCGTCGCGTCCGAGCCGAAGTGAGTCACGGAACTCCGCGAGGTTGCGGCCAATGGCGCAAGTGACGCCAATGCCGGTAACAACGGCACGCCGCATCAGGCGGCCTTCGGTCCGCCGGGTGTCTCCGCCACCAGCTTGTGCATGCCTTCCACAATGTCGCGCACGGACCGGATATTCTTCATCTCCTCATCCGGAACGTTGACATTGAATTCGTTTTCCAGCGCGAAGACGATATTGACGGCGTCCATGGAGTCGATGTTCAGCTCTTCGAAGCTGCTCTCGACGGTAACCGCCGAAACGTCTTTCTTCTGGTTATCGGCGATGATTTTCAGGACCCGGCCGGTGACGGTGTCCTGTCCGGCGGTAGTGGGTTGGCTTGCCATAACAGTTGGGATATCGTCTCAAAATGATATCCTGCCTCGATCAGCGGCGGAATGATGCGGCGGAGGGCCTCCATCGTGGCGCTCACGTCGGGATTTTCAGCCAGCTCGCGGCCGTCATGCAGGCAGATTACCCCGCCATCGCTGATTCGCGAGAGAACGCGGTCCGCAA
>CAZWTH010000053.1:0-32998 GCA_964636715.1 uncultured Solibacteraceae bacterium
GAAGAAGCCGGAAGCCCCGGCTGAGGACAAGCCGCGCGCGATCCCGCTGCGTCCGCCTATGTTGGGCCGCGGGGCGCCGATCCATCCTCCGGTGGGACCGCGCGCCGGAAGTCCGGCGCCCACTCCAGCGGCTCCGGCGCATCCGGCGGCGGCGCCCTTGACGCCGCCACCACCACTGCGTCCGCTTGCGCCGCCCACACGGCCCCTCCCTTCGGCGGGACCTCGCCCTGGCCAGATTCTTTCGGGCCCGCGCCAGCCGTTGCCGACTGCTCCGCCGGTCGCGGCGCCGCGTCCGCTGGCGCCCGCGCCTGCGGCGCCTCCCGCCCCGAGCACACCGCCGCCGGCCGCCCCGGCCGTACGGCCTGGAGTTCCGATTGCGCCACCGCCGCGGCCCACGGCCGCTCCGGGTCAGCCTCGTCCGCCGGCGCCGCCGCGTCCTGCCGCAGGTCAGCCCATCGCCGGTCAGCCACTGGCGGGGCAGCCTGCCGTCCGTCCTGTTGTACCGCCGCGCGCCGATCTGGCAGCGCGTCTTGGCGCCCGTCCGGCTCCGTCCGGTCCTGGAGCGCCGCCGCCTCCCCGCCCCGGCGTACCGCTGCGTCCGTCATCGCCGCGGCCGGGTCAACCGCTTTATCAGGGACCGCCGCGTCCCGGCCAGCCAGCATTTCAGGCGCGTGGAGCGCGCCCCGGCATGCCCGGACCGGGAGGACGCCCCGGTGGGCCGCGTCCGATGCATCCGACGTCGCGTGGAGGGGCGCTTCTGGGTCCTGGCGCGCCGCCGCCCCCGGATCATGCCGCGCGCAGAACGCCCGGCGGGAACAAGAAACCCGGCGGCCGCGGACCGCGCGACCGCAATCGCGAGGCGGAAGAGAAAATTCTCCGGCCGCAATCGCGCCGTGAGCAAGCCGCTCCGCCGCCGATCAATCGCGACATTACGATTTCCGAAGGCATCACGGTCAAGGAGCTTTCCGAAAAGCTCGACGTGAAAGCCAATCTGGTGATCAAGAAGCTGGTGGACCGCGGCATCTTCGCGACCATCAACCAGACGCTCGACAGCAAAATGGCCACCGAGCTGGCGCGGGAATTCGGCGCGTCCACCTCTTCGGTTTCCTACGAAGAAGAGGCCATGCTCGATATCGAAATGGCCGAAGAGGCGTCCGACCGCTTCCTGCGGCCGCCCGTGGTCACCATCATGGGTCACGTCGATCACGGTAAGACGTCGCTGCTCGACGCCATCCGGACCGCGAACGTCGCCGGCAGGGAAGCCGGCGGCATCACGCAGCATATCGGCGCGTACCACGTGGATCACAACGGCAAGACTATCGTCTTCATCGATACGCCGGGCCACGAAGCGTTCACCCGCATGCGCGCCCGCGGCGCCAAAGTGACGGACATTGTTGTACTGGTGGTTGCCGCCGACGACGGCGTGATGCCCCAGACGCTCGAAGCGATCGACCATGCGCGCGCCGCGAAGGTGCCGATTGTGGTGGCGATCAACAAGATCGACAAGCCGGAAGCGCAGCCTGACCGCATCAAGCAACAGCTTGCGGATCGCGGCCTGAATCCGGAAGAGTGGGGCGGCGATACGGTGATGGTGCCGGTTTCGGCGCGCCAGAAAACCAATCTCGATCTCTTACTCGAAATGATTCTGCTGGTTTCTGAAATTGCCGACCTGCGCGCCAACCCGGCGCGTCCCGGCATGGCCAGCGTGCTCGAAGCGAAACTCGACCGCGGCCGTGGGCCGGTGGCGACAATTCTGGTTCGCAATGGCACGGTGCGGGTGGGCGAAGACTTTATCTGCGGCACGGTCTTCGGACGCGTCCGCGCCATGATCGGCGATCGCGGCGAACAGGTGAAGGAAGCCGGTCCGTCCATGCCGGTCGAAGTGCTCGGCCTGGAGCGCCTGCCGGAAGCGGGCGACAACTTCCAGGTGGTCACAGATACCGCGAAGGCGAAGCAGATCGTTCTCTACCGCGCCGAGAAGGAGCGCGCGGCGCAACTGGCGAAAACGGGCCGCCTGACGCTCGATCAGCTTCATCGCAAGATGGCGGAAGGCGAAGTTCACGAACTGCCGCTCATCCTCAAAGCGGACGTCAGCGGTTCGGCCGAAGTGCTGCGCGATACGCTCGAAAAGCTTTCGACCGACAAGGTTACCGTGCGCGTGCTGCGCGCGGGCGTGGGCGCCATCAACGAATCGGATGTGCTGCTGGCGGCGGCGTCAAACGCCATCGTCCTCGGCTTCAACGTGAGGCCGGAGCGCAATGCGGCCGCGGCCGCCGAGCAGGAGAAGGTGGACATCGAGCTCCACACGATCATCTACGAGGTGGTCGATCAGATCAAGAAGGCGATGTCCGGCCTGCTGGCCCCCGTTTACAAGGAAGTCTACAAGGGCAAGGCGGAAGTTCGCGAAATCTTCAAGGTCTCGAAGATCGGCACGGTGGCCGGCAGTCTGGTGCAGGACGGCACGTTCACGCGCGACGCCAACGTTCGCGTGCTGCGCGAAGGCGCGGTGGTGCATACGGGCAAGGTGGGTTCGCTGCGGCGTTTCAAAGACGACGTCAGCGAAGTCCGCAACGGCATGGAATGCGGCATCACGCTGGCGAGCTTCAACGATGTGCAGCCTGGCGATATTATCGAAGCCTACGCGCTGCAGCGGGTAGCCGTCGAGGTATAGCCTTGAGCGCCGGCTGGGGCGCGGTGTGACATGGCCGTAGTGGGAGTTCTCACGATGGAGCTGCGGATTGACCACGCGCACTCGCTCAAAGAGAAGCGCCACGTGGTCAAAAGCCTGAAAGAACGGCTGCGCGGCAAATTCAACGTGTCTGTTTCCGAGATCGAAGATCAGGAACTGCACAACAGCGCGGTCATCGCGGCGGCCGTTGTATCCCCCAGCCGCGATTTCGCATCACAGATACTGCGGGCCGTGGAGGACGAAGCGGAAAGCCAGCTCGGGCCGATGCTGGTGCGTTCGGACGTGGAATGGTTGTAGAGGGAATGGTATGGATGAGCATCGCACGCAAAGGGTATCGGAGGCGGTTCGGGAAGAGTTGGCGGAGCTGATCGGGTTCGAAATGGACGATCCGCGGCTCAGTTCAGTGACCGTGACCAGCGCGGAGGTGTCGCCGGACATGCGGCATGCGCATATCAAAGTCGCGGTGGAAACCAGCCGCGAGCGCGCCGTGCTGGCAGGGCTGGAACACGCGAAGTCATTTTTGAAGCACGAACTCGCGGCGCGCCTGAACCTGCGGCATATGCCCGATCTGCATTTTGCGGTGGATTCCCATCCGGACGCCGACAGCCGCATCGAATTCCTGCTGCGACGGGCGAAGCGCAATCAGGCTAAGGATTAGCGCATCAAACGGCCCGGGCCAATCGAGCCGTTATTTCAGTTCGTCCTGCTCGCGTATGCCATCGCATACACAGTGGGATTCGACCTGCTATGGCTTCGCCCCTCATCGCCGGGCCTGCTGGGGCAATATCTTCCACGGATCGGCGTGACTTACGCGCCGGCAATTGCGGCTCTGATTGTTGCGCGAAGAGACGGCATAGCCAGCCTGATGCGGAAGCTGAATCCGCGTGGGCAATGGCTCTGGGTCCCGGTACTCATTGCCGCCGGCGTGGTTTGCACCATGGCGGCCGCACTGATCGCCGGAGTCAGGATGGTGTGGTCACCATTGTTTGCCGCCCATCTGCTGCTGCATTTGTCTTCGTCGGCTGCGGAGAAGAGCTCGGCTGGCGGGGGTGGTTACTTCCGCGATTGTTGACCACGTATCGCCCCGCCGCCGCGACAGCAATCATCGCCGCCGTCTGGGGCTTCTGGCACATGCCAATCCTTCTCACAGGTTCCCGGATAGCAGCGCCATTTTTGTTCGGGATCTTCGGATTGTCATTTCTCTTCACCGCGCTGTGGGAGCGAATGAAAGGGAACATTTTCGTGCTTGCCGTTGCCCACGCGAGCGTGAATGCGCCGCTTTCCATGCTGAATGAGCAGAGCGTGACGAACGCCGTGTTTGTCGTTTACGGCGTGCTGGGGCTGGCAGCCGCTATACTGATCGCCAGGAGAGACCGATGACGCCCCTGCCACCGGCCAGCGGAATTATCGAAATCCGCGCGCAGCATTCCGTCGATCAGACTGTCGGAAAACTCAAGGCCATTCTTGAGGCCAAAGGCGTCACGCTTTTCGCGCTGGTGGATCACAGTGGAGAGGCCGAAAAGGCGGGCATGCAGATGCCGCCGACAAAACTGCTGATCTTCGGGAGTCCGAAAGCGGGAACGCCGCTGATGCTCGCATCCCCCCTGATTGCGATCGATCTGCCTCTCAAGATCCTGGTTCGTGAGGACGAGGCGGGTCAAGTCTGGATTTCCTACAACGATCCGCGTTATCTGAGAGACCGGCATCATCTGCCGGATCATCTCCTCGGAAATATTGCCGTGATCGAGGCGCTGGCTGTTACGGCCGGCGCTCCGTGACGACCAGTTTGTCGACCGTCAGTTCGCCGATGCTGAGCTTCTCGATTCGTCCCTGACGGATTGCCAGACGGCCGATCGCCAGGGCTCCAATCGCGAGCGCCCCAATCGCGGTGGCGCCGATTGCCAGACCGACCGCCGCGACTCCGGCGAACGAGGCGGCATTCTTTGGTTTGGGAATGATGTCCATAAGCCCGATTCTATGTCTTTCAGGAGGAGAGCAACCGGGACCGGATGGCGCACCACATTTGTCAGGCCTGCAGGGCCAGCAAAAGCGCGCCGGCGATGGCGACCGCGTCTTCGAGAAACGCGGCGGGACGATCTTTGCCGAGCGCGGCGGCGAGGCGAGTTCTTGCGGCATATCCACCGAAAGTGCCGGCGATTGCCCCCACGACCCCTGCGATCGCTCCAAACGCGGGGGCGCCGCCAGCCACGCCGAACGCGCCTCCGGAGAGCGCGCCCATCAGAATTCGGGCGCTGAAACCCGGCGGCGATTTGCGGCTGGGCGTGCGGGGAAGCTGATCGGCCACCAGTTCAGCGATCGCCAGCACGGTGAAAATCCAGGGCGTGACGGCGGCTCCGAAGAACGCCAGCGGTGAGTTTTCCAGATGGATCCAGCCGAGGCGCGCGGCCCAGCTTACGACCGCCGGGGCGGTCAGAGAGCGGAGGCCGGCGATCACGCCAATCAGAAACGCGAGGATGATGTGCGGCATGGGTCCCCCTTTCAGGGTTCGAGAGGCTTCAATTCACCGAGCATGGTCGGGATGAGTTCGCTCACGGTCGGATGAATGTGGACCGCGCGCTGAATGACCGTGTATGGCGCTTTGGCATACATCATATCGAGAATCGAGTGGATCACTTCGTCGCCTCCGACGCCTAGAATAGAGGCGCCGAGAATTTGTTTGGTGTGGGCGTCGATCAGGATCTTCATGAGTCCGCGCGGGTCACCTTTTTCGACGGCTCGCGCGACCCGCGTCATTGCGCGAGTACCGATCAGCGCCGGGCGTCCGCTCTTCCGCACCTCTTCCTCCGACATTCCCACCCGGCCGAGCGGCGGATCGATGTAGAGCGCCCAGGCGGGGATGCGATCGCTCACGCGGCGTGGGTCGTTATCGAGCAGGTTCGCGGCAACGATCTCGAAATCGTTGTACGAGGTGTGCGTGAATGCGCCTTTGCCGTTGCAATCGCCAAGAGCCCAGATGCCAGGAACGTTGGTGCGCAACTGGTCGTCGGTCTGAATATAGCCGTGCTCGTCCACGGCAATGCCGGCTTTTTCCAGACCCAGGTCATCCGTATTCGGACGGCGTCCGACGGCGAGCAGTACATGGGAGCCGGTCACTTCCGGGGCGCCCTCGCTGCATTCCACACGCGCCACAATCTCGCCGCCCCTCCGCGAAAACGCAATGCATTTCGCGTTGACGCGGATGTGCACGCCTTCTCCTTCGAGAATCTCGCGGATCGAGGCCGAGATATCCTCATCCTCGCGGCGCACCAGACGCGGCCCCATTTCGAGAACCGTCACCTCGCTGCCGAAACGCCGGAACATCTGGCCGAATTCGAGGCCGACGTAACTTCCGCCGACCACGATCAGATGGCGAGGCAGGAAATCCACCTGCATCATGGAGCTGTTGGTGAGATACGGAATGTCATGCACGCCGGGCATATCCGGCACGGCGGCGCGGCCGCCCACATTAATAAAGATTTGAGAAGCCGAGAGGCGTTCCCCGCCCACGCTGATTTCGGTGGGCGATTCGAAGCGCGCATGGCCCCGATAGACCGTGGCGTTTTCCAGCTTGCCCAACGAGCTTTCGAGGCCGTCCCGCGACTTCGCGGAGACCTCATCCTTCCGCGCTTTTACCCGCTTCATGTCCACGGAGAGCGGGCCGCCGATATCGACGCCGAAATCCGCGGCGCGGCGCGCCATCTGCGCCGCATACGCGCTGGCAACCATGGTTTTAGTGGGAATACAACCGGTGTTGACGCAGGTTCCGCCGAACAGCTTTCGCTCGACAATCGCCACTTTCCGGCCAGCCGCGGCGAGGCGGCGAGCGAGCGAGGGACCCGCCTGGCCGGTCCCAATTACGATCGCATCATAAGCCCGGGTCATCTCTGCCTCCCATCGAGCGTCAATTGACGCCCGTAACCCATTATAAATGCTTAACTTAAAGAAAATCCGACATGAATGCGACAGTTTGTGTTAGCTTTGTTTTTGTTGAGGTGCGTCCGCGTTCCGAGCGACCACGCGCTTTTCCACAAGACCAGGAGAGTTTTAGAAAACAGATGCGTGTGGCTCCCATGACGAGTCGGTTTCTGGACGCCTGCCGGCGCCGGCCGACGGATGTACGCCCAGTCTGGTTTATGCGTCAGGCCGGACGATACATGAAGTCGTATCGCGACGTACGCGCGAAAAACTCGCTGCTCGAGATCTGCAAGCGGCCGGATCTGGCCGCGGCTGTCACGCTGCAGCCCGTGGAAACGCTGGACGTTGACGCCGCCATCATTTTTGCCGATCTGCTCCTGCCCGTGGAACCGATGGGGCTGAAGCTGAAATACGTCAATGGCGAAGGTCCGGTGATCACGAACCCGGTGATTTCGAGCGAAGACGTGGATGCGCTTTCCACTTCGAATACGGACGATCTGGGATATGTGGGCGAGGCGATTCAGCAGGCCGTGCGGTCTCTGGCCGGCCGGGTGCCGCTGATTGGCTTCTGCGCCGCGCCGTTTACGCTTGCCAGCTACATGATTGAAGGCGGGGCGTCGCGCAATTTCCTTCGCACCAAGCGGATGATGTACGGCGATGAAACGCTGTGGCGCCGGCTGATGGGCAAGATCGTCGACGTGCTGGCTCCTTTCGCGACCATGCAGGTGGCGCAGGGCGCGCGCGCGATTCAGGTTTTCGATAGCTGGGTGGGCGCGCTCGCCGCGGACGATTATGTCCGCAGCGCGCAGCCGTACTCGCGGGCGCTGATTGAGCGGATCAAGTCGACGGGCGTTCCAGTGATTCACTTCGGCACTGGCGCTTCCGGCTACTTCCGCGAACTGCATGCCGCGGGCGGCGACGTGATGGGCTGCGACTGGCGCATCAACATCGACCAGGCGTGGATGGATATTTCCTACCGCTCGGCGATTCAGGGCAATCTCGATCCGGTGGCGCTGTTTGCGCCGCTGCCCGAGCTTCGCAACAAGGTGCACGATCTGCTGCGCCGCACCGGGACTCGTCCCGGCCACATCTTCAACCTGGGCCACGGCATTCTGCCGGAAACCCCGGTGGAAAACGTGAAGGCTGTGGTGCAGATGGTTCGCGAATTCCGCCCGTAGCGGGAACGCGGGCCCGCGTCCATGAAAATTGCAATCATTGGCGGCGGCATCTCCGGGCTGGCCTGCGCTTTTTATCTCAATCAGGCGGGGCATGAGCCCATTGTGTTCGACCCGCATCCTGGCGGGTCGATCGGCACCGTTAATCTGGAAGGCTGCATTCTCGAAACCGGGCCGGAGAGCTGGCTGGCTTCGAAACCGTGGGCTGAACAACTGATTCGCGAGGTGGGGCTGGGCGATGAGATCGCCGGCTCGAACGATGCGGCGCGGCGCACGTACGTGCTGCGCCACGGGCACTTCGTCGCGCTGCCGGAAGGCTTGCAACTGGTTGCGCCGACGAAGGTGTGGCCGATTGTTGAATCGCAGTTGTTTTCCTGGCAGACCAAGCTGCGGATGGGGATGGAAGTCTTCCGCAGCCCGAAGGCGCTGCCGGATCGTTCGGTTTCGCAATTCGTGGCGGATCATTTTGGGGAAGAGGCTGTTGCGTATCTGGCGGAGCCTCTGCTCGCGGGCGTTTATGGCGGTTCGCCAGACCAGTTGAGCGCGCCCGCGGTGCTGCCGAAGTTCGTCGAGTACGAGCAGCGCTACGGCAGCGTGGTGGTGGGAACGATGCGCGATAAGCGTCCGTCAGCGGGGCAATCGATTTTTAAAACGATGCGGCGGGGGATGGGGACGCTGATTGATGCGCTGGCGGAGCGTGTGCGGGTGGTTCCGGAGCGTGTGGAATCCGTGGAGCCCGGCGAGGCGGGGTGGATGGTTTTCGCCGGCGGGGAGTGGATTGCGTTCGATCATGTGGTGCTGGCGTGCGGGGCGAATCATGCTGCGCCGCTCGTGGCGCCTTTCGATGAACGGCTGGCTGAATTGCTGGCGTCTGTGCCGTATTCGAGCAGCGCGATCTGGACGTTTGGGTTCCGGCGGGAGGATGTGCCGCATCCGCTCGATGCGTTTGGTTTTCTGGTGCCTGTGATGGAGCGCCACGCGATTATGGCGTGCACGTGGCTGGGGACGAAGTGGGCGGAGCGTGTGCCTGCCGACAAAGCGGTGTTCCGATGCTTTTCGACGGATGCTCAGGTATCGTGCGATGCGATGCTGGAGGACCTGAATCGTTTGATGGGGATCAGTGAGGCGCCGATTTTTGAAATCGCGCATCGCTGGCCGGATTCGATGCCGCAGTATGCGGTGGGGCATATCGCGCGCGTGGCGGAGATGGATGCGCGTGCGGCGGCGATTCCGGGGTTTTCGCTGATCGGGAATGCGTTTCATGGGGTGGGCATTCCGGATTGTGTGCGGCTGGCGAAGGAAGCGGCGGGGCGGATTGGTTAGCGGCCTGATTGTGGGGTAGGGCTTCGGCCCTGCACGTTGGCCTTCCGGCCGGCGCGAAGTTCCTGGAATATTTCGGGTCACATGCGCCGGGCAGAAGCCCGGCGGCGGCCCCGAAGGCCCACCCTACGAGCATTAGTCAGCGGCTATCAGGGTTTCAATCGGCACGTGGTGCTCGGTCACAGGCTGCGCCTCGAAGCGCAGGAGAAATGCTGCCGGGGCGCTGAGCAGAATTACGATTCCCAGAATCAGGAACGCTTGCGAATATGTCAGGCTGGCGGTTTTGAAGAGGAAGCCGGCGAGGACTGCTCCGAGGTTTCCACCCGCGCCGACGATTCCGGCGACGCCACCCAGGGCGCGGCGGTTAATGAAGGGCACGATCGAGTAATTCGCGCCGTTCGACATTTTCACGAACAGGCCCATCACCATCATGGCGGCGATCGCGAGGGGCAGAGCGCGCATCTTCGAGAAGATCATCATGGCGATGCCTTCCGCGGCGATGGTGCAGCCGAGCAGTGTCGCGCGGCCTCGCAGGCCCCAGCGGCGGTTCCAGCGGTCGCTCACGATGCCGCCGAGCGCGCGGGCGAAGAGATTCATCATGCCGAAAAGGCTGGCGACGAATCCGGCCATTTTCAGCGAGAGATGGAAACTGTCGGTATAGTAAAGCGCGGCGAAATTATCGACTGTCAGCTCAATCCCGAATGACATGCCGTAGAGCAGCGCGAGCGACCAGACGCGCGGGTCACGGCAGGCTTCGAGGAATGCGCTTTTTTTGCTGGGGTGTTCGAGAGTGCGCCAGTCGCCATCGGGCGTATCCTGGGTCAGCAGGTAATAGGCGACGCCGGTCAGAAGCAGGACGATGCCCGTAGTCAGCATCGCGAGCCGCCAGCTCATCAGCAGCGTGAAGAGCAGCGGCATCGCGAACTGAGTGACTCCACCGCCCAGGTTACCCCAGCCCGCGACGGTTGCATTCGCGGTCCCGACGATTTCCGGCGCGAACATCACGGACGTGTGGAACTGGGTGATTACGAATGACGCGCCGATGGCGCCGATCGCCAGACGGAAAAAGAGGAACGTCTGATAATCGTGCGCGAGTCCTACAGCCATGACTGGCAGCGATCCGGCGATCAGCAATCCAGCATACGCGCGGCGCGGTCCGATGCGATCGCAGAGCCAGCCCATCAAAATGCGAACGAAGATGGTGACCGCGACCGCGGCAATCGCGGAATTGCCGATCTGCTCCTTCGTGAGGTGAAGCTCCGAGCGGATGATCGGCATCAGCGGCGCGATCCCGAACCATCCGAAGAAGCACAGGAAGAACGCAAACCACGACATGTGGAACGCGCGCATCGGGACGCTCTTAAAATCGAGCAGCCGGATAGACGACGCTTTGTTCCGGATGGTCATGATTCGCGCCGCAGCACGACGTTCTGCGCCTCATCCACACTGACCGGATACGTCTTCAGTCCGCAATCGCCGAACAGCGCCTGGCCGGTCTTCAGATCGAACTTCCAGCCGTGCAGCGGACAGATCACCGTCCCGCCGCCGACAAGACCATCCGCCAGCGGCCCGCGCTTGTGCGGACACTCGGCCTGCACCGCGTAGACTTCCTGCGTGCGCGTGCGGAAGACGGCGATTCTCTCGCCTTCGATCTGGTACACGCGTCCCTCGCCCGGAGGGATATCGCTGGCCGGGCCCAGCTTGATTTCGGTCAGGTTGTGCGTCATATGCTTACTGGAGAATCGGCAGCAGAGAAGCGAACTGTTTATCGTTCTGCGGCAGCCAGGCGTCCTTCCACGGGTCTTTGTATGCGGCCTTCGATTCGGCGATCTCGCGATCGAGCCGCTCGGCGATTCCTTCGCTGTCTTCCACCACCACGGCGCGAACGCGCTCGATGCCGAGCCGGCCCACGAAGCCGTGCGTGCGCTCCAGGTACTTCGCGTTTTCGCGATAGTACTGGATGAAACGGCCCATATACTTCAGGACATCTTCGTGCGAGTCGACGGTGCAGAGCACGTCGCCTTTGCGAACGGAAGAACCCGCCGCGCCGCCGATGTAGATCTCCCACTTGCCGCCTTCCACGGCCACCGCGCCAACGTCCTTGACCATCGCTTCGGAACAATTGCGAGGGCATCCGGCGGTCGCGAGCTTCAGCTTGTGGGGACTATCGAAGCCCTGAAATTCGTTTTCGATCTTCAGTGCGAGATCGATGCTGTCGCCCAGACCGAAGCGGCAGAAATCCGAACCGACGCAGCTTTTGCAGGTCCGGTAGCTCTTGCCGTACGCATAGCCCGAAGGCATGTCGAGATCGTGCCAGACCTTCGGCAGATCATCTTTGCGGATGCCGAGCAGGTCAATGCGCTGACCGCCAGTGAGCTTCACAAGCGGCACGTGATACTTCTCGGCGACGAAGGCGATGCGACGTAACTGTTCCGGGCTGGTGATGCCGCCGGGAATCTGCGGGACCACGGAGAACGTTCCGTCCTTCTGGATGTTGGCGTGGACGCGTTCGTTGATAAAGCGGGCGTCCTTCTCGTCTTCGTACTCGCCCTTCCACAGCGTCTTCAGCAATGAGGCGAGTCCGGGTTTGCTGGCCGCGTCTTCCTTGCCGCCGGCGAGAACATCGAACACCGCCGAGACGGATTTCAGATTGTGCTGCGTGATCGCGCGAATCAATTCGGGCTTCGTGAGCGGTACGCCGGGCACATAGTAGTGAACAGACGGATCTTCCTCGGTTTCGCCACCGCAGGCCCATTCGACGAGTTCCGTCACCATTGCTTTGCACGAACCGCAACCCATGCCGGCGCGCGTTGCGTCCATCACAGCTTTCGGGCTGCGCTTGCCGGCGTTGACGCAGGAGACGATAGCGCCCTTGCTCACGCCGTTGCAGTTACAGATCTGGGTGTTGGCAGCCATCTCGGCGAAGGTCACCTGCTTCGGCGGATCGCCGATATCGAACAACAAATGCAGACGTTCCTCCGGGAGCGGCGTGTTGCGATCAAAGGCCTGGATCAGATAAGCGGCCTTACTGATATCGCCCAGCAGAATGCCGCCAACAAGACGGCCTTCGCGAATGATGAGCTTCTTGTACGTGCCGCGCTTCGGCTCGGAGAACTGCACCACTTCGTCTTCGGGCGTCTGCGGCTCCACGACTCCCATGGAAGCGACATCCACTCCCATTACTTTGAGCTTGGTGGCGACTTTCGAACCCGTGTATTCGGCGTTCGGATTCCTGCCGGTGATGTGATCCGCCAGCACCTTCGCCTGCTCCCAGAGGGGCGCAACCAGACCGTACATATGGCCGCGATGCTGCGCGCATTCGCCGACAGCGTAGATATCGGGATCATCCGGGCAGCGCATCTGATCGTCAACGACGATTCCGCGTTCCACCTGGAGTCCACTGCCCGCCGCAATTTCCCAGTTCGCCTTGATGCCGGCGGAGATGATGACTATGTCGCATTCGAGCGTGCCGCCATCCGCGAATCGAAGACCAAGCACATGTTCCGGGCCAATGACGGTCGTCGTAGTCTTCTTCAGGTGTACATGCAGGCCGAGCGCTTCCATGCTGGTCTTGAGGATGCCGCCCGCGCCGGCGTCGAGCTGCTGCTGCATCAGATGGCCGGAATTGTGAACGACATGCACGTCGAGCCCAAAATTCTGCAACCCGCGCGCGGCTTCGAGACCGAGCAGGCCGCCTCCGATGACCGCGGCGGTCTTCTTTCCCTGCGCCCAGGCGGCGATGTTGCGGCAATCCTCCAGCGTGCGGAAAACGAAGACGCCGGGCTTCAGAGTCCCGTCGATCATCGTTACGCCTTCAATCGCAGGAACGAATGCTCGGCTGCCGGTGGCGATGATCAGTTTGTCGTAAGGCTCCGGAACGCCGTCTTCGCCGTAGGCCAGTTTCGCGCGGCGCAGCAGACCGGAAGCACGCTTACCCGCGAGCAGGCGGATGTTGTTCTCTTCATACCAGGCGAGCGGGTTCAGGAAAATGTCATCTTCGCTATAAGAGCCGTTCAGAACGTTGGAGAGAAGAATGCGATTGTAGTTGCCGGCCGGTTCCTCACCGAACATCGTGATCTGGAACTGCTCCGCCCCGCCGCGCGCGAGAATCTCTTCGACCGTGCGCGCACCGGCCATTCCATTACCGATCACAACGAGCTTCTTCTTGTTCGTTTTCATAAAGGGATCTCCCCGCTCTTTTCAATGCGGACTGCACAAACTTTGAATTCGGGCATACGGGACACCGGGTCGAGCGCCGGATTCGTCAGCAGATTCGCGCTTCCCCGCCCCGCGTAGTGAAACGGAACAAACAGCGTGTCGAGCCGGATCGACGGCGTGAGTTGCGCTTTCATGACGGCGCTGCCGCGGCGCGTCGTAAGAGTCACTTCGTCGCCGCCGGCGATGCCGTAGGTCTGCGCCATCGACGGATGAATCTGGACGAACGCGTCGGGCGCGGAAGCTTTCAGGCTTCCCACCCGGCGCGTCTGCGTACCTGATTGATACTGGGCCATCACGCGGCCCGTAGTCAGATAAAGGGGATATTCGTCGTCGGGCTGCTCGGCGGCGGGCTGGAATGGGACAGCGTGGAATCTCGCGCGCCCGTCTTCGGTTGCGAAGCGATCGAGAAAGAGCCGAGGCGTACCGGGATGATTCTCATCCGGGCAAGGCCAGAAAATCCCGTCGGAACTACGGATGCGATCCCAGGTAATGCCGGCATAGTCGGCGGCGCCTCCCGAGGAAGCACGGCGCAGTTCTTCGAACACCGTTTCGGCTGACGCAGGAAATTTGTCTTCGTGGCCGAGACGCGCTGCCAGGCGCGAAAGGATATCGAGATCGGTGCGAACGCCAGTTGGAGGAAGCATGGCGCGCTGACGCAGAAGAACGCGCCCTTCCAGATTGGTCATGGTACCGGCTTCTTCCGCCCACTGCGCAGAAGGCAGTACGACGTCGGCGCGCTCGGCGGTTTCGGAGAGAAAGAAATCCGAGACGGCGAGGAAATCGAGAGCATCGAGCCGCTCCATAATGTGACGCGCGCGCGGCGCGGAAACGGCCATGTTCGAACCGAACACCAGGAGCGCGCGAATGCCATCCGGCGTGCCCATCGCATCGAGCATTTCGTAAGCGGAGCGGCCGGGCACGGGCAACGCGCCTGCCGGGATGCCCCAGACATCCGCGATATACGCGCGATGCGCCGGATTATCCAGCTTGCGATAGCCAGGAAGCTGATCCGCCTTCTGGCCGTGCTCGCGGCCGCCCTGCCCATTTCCCTGCCCCGTGAGGCAGCCGTAACCGCAATGGGGCTTGCCCATTTTGCCGAGTGCAAGCGCGAGATTGATGAAGGCGAGAACGTTATTGACGCCGCGGCTCTGCTGTTCGGGCCCGCGCGCGGTCAGGATCATCGCGGTCTTCGCGCGGCCCAGCATGCCTGCCGCGCGGCGAAGCTGCTGCTCGGAAATTCCGGTGATCCGCTCCACGCGATCCGGCCAATAAGAGGAAACCGCGCGCTTCACGAGATCAAAATCGTTCGTGCGCTCGGCGATGAATTTCTCATCGAGGAAGCCTTCGCGAATCGCGAGGTGCAGCAATCCGTTGGCAAGCGCCGCATCCGTACCCGGCGTGATCTGGAGATGCAGAGCCGAGGCGGCAGCGGTGGGCGTGGAGCGCGGATCGACCACGATCAGCGATCCTCCATTCTTCTTCTGCGCCTGAAAATGCTGCATGACGGGCGGCATGGTTTCGACGAGATTGCTGCCGACGAGGAGGATCACTTCGGCGCCCGCGATATCCGCCAACGGAAACGGGAGCCCGCGGTCGATCCCGAAAGCCTTGATGGAAGCCGCCGCGGCCGACGCCATACAGAAGCGGCCGTTGTAATCGATCTGCGAAGTCCGCAGCGCAACGCGCGCGAATTTACCAAGGAGATACGCCTTTTCATTGGTCAGGCCACCGCCGCCGAAGACGCCAATACCATCGCGCCCATATTTCGCCTGCGTCTCTTCGATCGCTCGCGCAATGCGCTCGATGGCCGATTCCCAGGTCGCAGGCCGCAGCGGCTCAGTGCGGGAATCGCGCACGAGAGGCGTCAGCAGACGGTCCGGATTCGACAGGAGTTCGGCGGATGTCCAGCCCTTCTGGCAAAGGCCGCCGCGATTGGTGGGGAAATTCCGTTCCGTGACTTTCCATACCGCGTTCGTATCCGGTTCCAGATGCATTCCGCACTGCAGCGAGCAGTACGGGCAGTGCGTCGCACAGGCGCGGGTTCGCGCGGCCGCAGCGGCGGTTTCAGGAGACAGTACCGGCATCCCGGCCGGCTGATAAGAACGTATCGGCACGTAAATTCACCTGGATTGCAAAAGCTGGACGGGAGCTGAGGCGCGAAATAAAAATGTCCACGGACAACGATCAGCCGTGGACTACTGAAACGAGGCGCCTAAGATCGGACACACACGGTCCCTGGCGCTTCTGGCCTCGCGTTTGGTGAAACTCGTTTGGCCCCGCAACTTCAGGATATCGATTGCCGGGAATACCGTCCAATTGATTTACTGAATGGAGCCTATTGTGACAAATCTATTTCACCGCTTCGATGCGAAGACGGCGGTAATCGGCCCACCAGGAGCCGTCTTTATATAGAGTTGCGCGGAGACGGTCTTCAATCGTACCAATCAGCGCGGCGCGATCGGCGGGCGAAATTCCTTCGAACCAGGAGCCCGTGAACATCTCCAGCCATTCCCGCAAACCCCGATCGGGATGCTCCAGTTTAGTCCAGCGTTCGAAGGTCTGCGCGGTGCGGATTTCGAAGCCGTGCTTTTCAAGGAGGGTGGAATATTCACCGGCGCTCGGATAAAACCACGGGGATTTCGGGGTGCGTCCGGATTCCGTCAGCACCTCTTCCAGCATCTTCCGAATACTCTCTACGTTTCCGCGCGCACCCATCTCCAGCACGAAACGTCCGCCAGGGCGTAGCGCCGCCGCAACGCACTTCACGACGGATTCCGCGTCGTGAATCCAGTGCAGCACTGCATTCGAGAATACGGCGTCGAAGAGTTCTTCGAATCGGAAATCGCGCGCCTCCGCCAGCACGAAGCGGAGCGACGGAAAATTCTGACGCGCCTGCGCGATCATGGCCGGTGAAGAATCGAGACCAACCACCACCGCGCCCGCTTCCGCGATCTTCGCGGTGAGGTGGCCGGTGCCGCATCCAAGATCCAGAATGCGCTCGCCTGGTTGCGGATTCAGCAACTCGAACAGACCGGCGCCAGCGCGCCAGACGAACGAATGCCGGTCGTCATAGAGGGAGCTGTCCCATTTGTGCGCGTTCACTGCGTCACCGCCGGGACAAGCGCGAAGTAGTCATAAATGGTGCGAGAAATTTCAGCCACTGTTCTTTCGGAAACCTCTTCGGGGCGCGTGGAACCCTTCGTAAAAACCGAGATTGCGACGTGCCCGCCATTGCCGGGCAGCGTGATCACGCCGATATCGTTCACGACGCCGCCCATCGATCCAGTCTTATGCGCGACGTCGGTTCCCGGCGGCAGCATGCCTTTGAGGCGCGCCTTCCCGGTTTGGCAGCGCTCCATCACTTCCCAGAGCTTCGTCGCGTACGTGGGGGAAAACATGTCTTTCCGGTAAATGCGCGCGAGCAGCTTTGTCATATCGGCCGGCGTTGCGGTGTCGCGCGGATCGCGCGTCTGCAGGCGCCGCGCCGCCATGTGTTCTTCTTCGGGAACGGCGCCAAACAGGCGATCCCACATGTCGGGCGTCCACTCTGTCTCGGGCGGAAGCGCGCGGATGCCGCCCCAATCGGCCAGCAGTTTCGCGATGGAACGATCGACGCGAATGCCGTCCAATCCCAACGTCTTCATGCGCTCGGTCACCGCGGCGGGACCGCCGGCTTCGCGCAGCATCAGATCCGCGGCGGAATTGTCGCTGATCACGATCGCCATCTCCATGATGTTCTCGATCGAAAGCGCGACGCCGGGATGAAAGAGAAGATCGGTGATGCGGCCGCTGCCGGGATGGAGATCGGACGGGCGCAGCGTGATCATCTTGTCAAGCGAAAGCTGACCTGCGTCCGCAAGCGCCATGATCTGCACGGCGATGGGCACTTTGACGGCGCTGGCCTGCGGAAATCGCTGGGCGCCATTCAGGGAGACGTAGCGTCCGCTTTCGATATGCAGCGCGGCGACGCCGACCGTAGCATCCGTCGTTCTGGCCAGGAATTCAAGCTGCTGCTGCAGCCGCGCCATCGACGAATCGGAGGCGGCGACTATGCAGGGCGCAAGTGTGACGGCCAGAGCGAGAGCCGCGGCTGCCTTCATGTCCTGAGTGTACAGAGCTACTTCGGGCGGCGCTCGATGGTGACTTTGCGGATCACCACCGGCTTCAGCGGGCGCTCGCCTTTCACCGGGACCTGGGAAATCTGGTTCGCGATATCCTGCCCGGAAACCACGTGTCCGAAGATCGTGTACTTGCCTTCCAGCCCTTTCTGGGGGACGACCGTGATGAAGAACTGGCAGGTGGAGGTGTTGGGCTTGCCGCTGTTCGCCATCGCAAGAACGCCAGGCTCCGCAAACGTGCGCGAGGGATCGATCTCATCGCGAAGGTTGGGAATTCCGCACGGCATCCCGTCCTTCACCTGGCCCGCCTGGATCATGAAATCTTTCACAACGCGGTGAAACGTGAGGCCGTTGTAGAACGGCCGCGTGGTCTTGACCGCGGATTTATCGTAGGTGGCCTTCTTCCCTTCCGCGAGCGCAATGAAATTGTCCACCGTCTTCGGACTCGTATCGCGGTAGAGTTCCGCGACAATCTCTCCCATCGAAGTATCGAAATGCGCGTAGAGATCGTATTCTCGTTTCGTCTGCTGGGCCGGCAGAAGCAGCGCGCACGCAATCAGGAGGACAAACAGACGCATCAGTGGTCCCTTCTTTCGATGGTGACTTTATTGAGAATGACCGGCGTATTCGGACGGTCCATAAAAGTCGGTACGCTCGCAATTTTATCCGCAACGTCCTGACCCGATGACACCAATCCGAAAATCGTGAACGTGCCGTTCAGATGATTTGCCGGCCCTACTGTGATGAAGATCTGGCAGTTGGCGCTGTTCGGCCGTCCCAGGTTCGCCATGGCAAGCCGGCCTGGCGCATTGAACCTCATATCGCTGATTTCATCGGGAAGCGGATCCACGCCGCACTTGCTGCCGCCGGTTCCGTTCACATCGCCCGTCTGAATCATGAAGCCTTTGATCACGCGATGAAAAGTAAGGCCGTCATAGAAGCGCTTCTTCACCATGTGAGTTCCGGAAGCGTCGGCCGATTCTTTAGCGCCCGTAGCGAGGTCGACAAAATTCTTCACCGTTTCCGGAGCCTTGTCTTCCAGGAGACGCGCCACGATTTGTCCCATCGAAGTATCGAAAATGGCGTAGAGTCCGGGACCGGAAGCATTCGGATCAGGGGTAGGGGTGGCGGCCGCTGCGGGCGCGGATTCCTGGGCGAATAAAAGGCCTGCGGAAAAAAGGCAAAACAGAATAGATCGCACCATCGATTGAATTTTACAACGCGTTCCACCGATAGAAATGAACGTAAAAATACAAACAACTGAAACCGATTTTCCGGTACACGCGTAGGAGAAAGCAGCAGGTGGTTTACTGCGGCGGCGGTCTTCGCGAGATCGCTGAGTCGGCGCGGAAGGGCTTCAGAAATGAGCCGGCGCGCCCTTGAATTCAAGATGGTCAACAGAGAGGTTTATTGTGCGTTTACAACGGCAGGCTATTTGTGTGTCCCTCGGGTTGCTGCTCACAGCCGGACTTTCGATGGCGCAGAGCGCGAACGTTTACGTTGGCGTGGCGGCGGCGACTGACGGTTCAAATGGACAGTCCTACGACACCTTTGGCGATGGGACCCTTTTCCCGACTCCCAAACTGAGCGGCGCTTTCCCGAAAATTGGCGCGTCGCTCATGTGGTCGCCGCATCTGGGCGTTGGCGCGGACGTGACCTGGCGCGGTTCGCGAACGGACTATGCTGGATTGCTCTACCGTCCGACTTTCTATAATTTCGACGCGATCTACACGCCGATTTCGACGAAGCGGATCGAGCCGGAGTTGCACGCCGGTGTCGGCGGGATGCGCATCGGATTCTCCTATAAATCAACCAACTGCGATCCGTTCGGCGGATGCCAGACATCCGATCAGGCCGTGGAAAACTCCAGCCACTTCCAGTTGCACCTGGCGGGAGCGGTGCGGATTTACGTGACGGACCATGTATTCCTCCGGCCGGGAATTGACTATCACTACGTGCACAATCTGTTCCAGTTTGCGAGCAACAACGTGCCGGAGTATTCGATGTCGGTCGGTTACAGCTTTGGGCGCGACAAGTAAAGGCAAGAGCGGCGTTGTCTGTCGCGTCGAGGCGGGGTGGAAGGTGTCCTCCACCCCGCATTTTTTGTGTACTCGGTGGGGCGGGGCATTCCGGGAGTTCCGCGCCGGCCGGAAGGCCGGCCTGCAGCGCCGAAGCGCTGCCCCACAAAGCAGCAGAAGAGAATAGTTAGCGCTCGCGATCTTCGACGAGCGACTTCAGGCGCGCCAGTTCGCTGTCGATCCGGCGGCCGCGCCGCACCAGCATGAAGACATAGACGAGCACGATAATCCACGCCGCCGAATAGCCGTAAAAGAAGTAGAGTTGATTCGCTTCCATTGGTTCGTGTCCTCGTTACATTGCGTGCAGTTCGCGCCGCAGTGAATCCATTTCCCGTCGCACTGTTTCCTGGCGCAGGCGCACCATAATCAGCGCGCCGCCAATCAGCAGATACACCACCCACATCAGAAGAAACGGCGGCCACCAGCTCGGGTCCATCTTGCCGGTTTCGAGCACCGGCGAAGGATGCTGCATGCGCGCGTCGCGAAGCCGGATCGCGAAAAAGACCAGCGGAATATCTGCCACCGCGAGAATCGCGAGAATCGCCGACATGGTGGCGCGTTGAGTTGCATCCGACACGGCGGGCCGCATCAGCAAATATCCGAGATAGAGCATAAAGCACATGAACTGGCTCGTGAGGCGGAAATCCCATGTCCACCAGATGCCCCAGATGATGTGGCCCCAGAGGCTGCCGGTCACCAGATTAATGAGCGTGAAAACCTGCGCGACTTCGATGTTCGAAACCGCCAGGGAGTCCGCGTGAAAGTCTTTTTTGACCAGAAATTTGATGCTGTTCCAGACGGCTATGCCATAGAACGTAAACGCGGCGAAAGCGGCCGGGACGTGGACGAGCAGCATCTTGCCGATGGGCCCCTGCTGGGCTTCATCGGGCATCACAACGAGGATGTCGTACATCGTCGCCACCATCAGAATGGTGCCGAGAATCGCCAGGACGTAGATCTTTTTGTCGCGCATGAAAGCCCTGTTATGTGACCAGAATAAACTCTATCAGGTAAAGCGATAACGCCGTGAAAATAGCGTCGAAAACCACGACCAGCCGCAGGTTCGGGCCGTTATCGACCGCGTCGCCACGCAGAAGGGCGGTGGACATTTCCATCGCGCCGATCAGCAGCGGGATGAGGAGCGGATAGTGCAGCACCGGCAACATCAGCTCTCGCAGGCGCACGTTCACCGTGACGGCGCTGAACGCAACGCCGGTCACGGTGATGCCCCAGGTGGCCAGCAGCATCAGTCCGAGATGCGGCCAGAACGTTTTCATCCAGATGATGTTATTGAAAAGACCGTAAAAGGGCAGCGAGATCAGCTCGACCACCATCAGGAGCGTGAAGCTGGAGATCGCTTTCCCAAGAAAGAGCGCCCACGCAGGCACAGGCGAGGCGACCAGCACATCCAGGCAATCGTTCGGCACTTCGCGCGTGAAACTGCGGTTCACAATCAGCGAGCCGGCGAACAGAAAGATGATCCAGAGGAGGCCACCCGAAATATCGTAAAGCTCGCTGCGTTCCAGATCGAAGGCAAAACTGAACAGCACCAGCACCACGAGCGCAAACGACACGGCCGCGTTCAGAGCTTCCTTGGTGCGGAACTCCGTGCGCAAATCCTTGCGCGCGATGAAGAGGGCGGAGAGCAGATCGCGCTTCACTGCTGCTTCTCCTCATATTTGCGATAGAGCCAGCCGGGATCGGCCAGCATCTCCACGGTACGCGGACCGGAGTGAACGATGCGCCCGCGTTCGAGCAGCGCCACCTGGGTCGCGAGTTCCATGGCTTCGCGGATCTGGTGGGTCGACATGATGATTGTGGCGCCCTTCGTCAGCGCGTCGCGCAGCAGATCGTGAAGAACAGCGATAGCGCGGTCGTCGAGCGAAGTGAACGGCTCATCGAGCAGCAGAACTTCAGGTTTATGCAGGAAGGCGCGCGCAATGGCGAGGCGCTGCCGCATGCCGCGCGAGAATTCACGCGCAAAGCCTTCGCGGACGCGGGCCAGACCCACGCGTTCGAGCGCCGCGTCAGCCGCAGCGGCCGGATTCGGGACGCCCATCAGTTGCCCGAACAGGGTCAGGTTTTCAATCGCGGAAAGATCGTCATAAACGCCGATGCCGTGACCCAGATAGCCGATGCGCTCGCGCGTTTTCCCGCCGCCAGGTTCGCCGAAAATCTTCACTTCGCCTTTGGTGGGTTTCGAGAGATTGGCGAGAATGCGCAGGAGCGTCGTCTTCCCCGCTCCATTGCGGCCCAGCAGCGCCACACAGGCTCCCGGCGACGCCTCGAATGTCGCGCCGCGCAGCGCGGGATAGTCGCCGAAGTACTTCCAGACGCGATCAGCCGCGATCGCCGTCATGCTTCGCTCCGGGATTGCCCTTGCGGTAGAGCATGGCGAAGCCCACCGCCAGCATTCCGAGCACGGACAGCAGAACCCATTTCACCGAGAGGAGAGTGGAAAGCAGTTCGCCTTTCGCGATGACCAGACCGTACAGCCTGGGCATGTTTTCCGTCACCTGCGGAGTGCCATCATCCTGACCTCCGCCTCCGCCGGAATTGGTGCTGAGTGAACCCGTGCCTGTCACGTCGATGTGATACGCGGCATTGGCAACGTCATAGATCATCGTGCCCGGCATTTCAGGCTCGGGGCCGAGGGCCGTCACGCCATCGCCTTTCAGCGTGACGCCGGCCGGCGAGACGATCTTCATCGAAGGCGCGCCCTTCGCCAGGTTCTCGCCTTCGAAAACGCCGGGGCTCGTGAACGGCATCGACCATTCCAGACGAATTTCGGATGTACCGGGCTTGATGGGAAAATCGACCTTAAACGTGTTCGGCTTGCCCGCAGGATCAGCCGCGCGGCGGATCGGCAGCCCGCCAGGCGCGAGAACGTTCACGGTCACTTTGCCCTGCGCGGCGGCGGGCAGCGCGAACTGGAGCGTCCCCGTGTCCGGGTTATCCCACGCCGTCTTGCCATCGTTCTCGAACTGGTACGATTCCGCGACCACCATCATCCCGTTGTTCGGTTCGAGCAGCATAGCGTGCAGCTTGATCTTCGCGTCGCCCTGTTGCTTCGAGGATTCGTAGACCAGAATCTCCACACCTGTCGCCGGCGTGCCGGGCGGCAGCATTTTGTTGTACTGGACGCCCGCGTAAGTGGCCTGGAGCAGCAGCGGACCCGCGCCGCCTGCCGGGACTTCTTTCGTGATGGAGAACTTGCCCTCGGCGTCCGTCTTCACGCTGTCGATAAATTGCGGACCCTGATTCGTGGGCTGGAACAGCGTGACCGTGGCGGCCGCCTGCGGCTTGCCCGATGTGCCATTGATGACCGTGCCATCGACGGCCGCATGCGCCATCGTGGCGAACGCCAGCAGCGAGAGAAGAGCGGTGAACCTCAAGACGCCACCCCCATCGGCTTCCCGCATTCGCCGCAGAACTTCAGCGCTTTTTCGAAGGCCGCGCCGCAGCTGGGGCAGGTATGCTTCACCGGCGCGGCGGGCTTCGGCGGCGCGGCTATGGGCGTTACACCCAGTTCGGCTTTGATCCGGTCCACTTCGGCGAGCACGCGCGCGAGTTCCTTCTGCAGCTCGATCTTCGTGGTCTGGTAATCCTCGTCCGAAAGCTTGTTGACGCGATATTCGAACTGCAAATCGCGCAGGTTTTCATAAATCACCGCCTTGCGCTCGTCCAGATGCTTGAAGGGCGAAACGGGCTCGGGCTTCGGCAGGTCCTGCGAACGGATGAACAGCAGGAAGCCAATCATGCCGGCTCCCAGCAGCGCTCCAACTATGAGGCTTGGGTCCACGAATTTCTCAGTCTAACTTCTCGGTATCTTTCTCGATGACGTCGCGGTAACGCGCGAACTCGGGATCGTTGTCGATCGCCGGGCCGCCCGCCGTCGCCGGATGCATCCGGTTGTTGCCGCGCAGCCTCTTCAGCACGAACCACACGATCACGCCGCCCAGAGCGAGCGAAAAATACGGCACCACCCAGAAATACGAATTGGGATCGCTCAGCCGCGTGAACTGGCCGCCTTTCACGAAGAAGGAAATGATCGATTCATCGTTCATCCCCTGCTGCTGCATCTCGAAAATCTTCGTCCGGGCGGGTTTGCAGATGTGGCACTGCCCGCTCGACATGGTGCAGTTCAGGTTCATGTTGCAGCCGCACGTGCACTGCAGATGCTCGCCGATACGCTGCACCGCCGGGCTTTCGATCTGCGACGAAGTCTGCGCGATCGCGCCGGCCGCGACCAGCAGGAACAGCAGACTACGCTTCAACCTTGACATCCGTCCTCACAGTGCCCACAACTTCCGTTCGTGCGTACGAGCGCGCCACCTTGCTCGGAATCAGCGCGACCAGCGTCCCGCCGATCAGCACCAGCGCGCCGATCCAGATCCAGCTCACGAGCGGGAAGACGTAGGCGTCAATCGTGGCCTTATCGCCTTCATGGCCGGCGTAATTCAAATAGAGATCTTCATTCAGACGCGAGCGCAGCGCCACTTCGGAAGTGGATTGCTGGCTGGCCTTGTAGAACCGGTGCGACGGCTCCAGCACGCCCAGCGACTCGCCATCCTTCGAAACTTCCAGTTGCGCGGCTTCCCAGGCGTAGTTCGGCGTATCGCCTTCGGTGAGGCCGTTCACGCGCAGCGAGTAATGGCCGATCTTCACCGTATCGCCCTTGCTGACATCGAATTTCTCCGTCAGATTGAACGGATGGCCGCTGTATCCAATGAACATGATCACGATGCCCATGTGGACCAGATAGCCGCCATACCGCCGCGTATTGCGGTGGGTCAGTTCAATCACCGACGGGATGAAACCCGCGCCCGACTTCTCGCGGATCGCATTCGCGCCGCGGAAGAATTCGAGGACAATCGTCGCGGCCACAAAGAAGCAGAAGCTCAGCGAAATGATGGAGTACGGATAGCGCATGCCGCCAATGATCAGCGCGGCGGCAACGATCAGGCTCCCGATACCTGGGATCTGAAAATTCTTGCGAATGCTGGCAACCGAAGTTCGCCGCCACGCAAACAGCGGGCCAAGGCCCGTCAGCAGCAGCAGGAACAATCCGATCGGGACCATCAGGCGGTTAAACCAGGCGGCGTCGAGGCTGATCTTCTCGGTCGAAAACTTCTCGGAAATGACGGGGAACAGCGTCCCCCAGAGGACGGCAAAGCAGCTCGCCAGGAGGATCAGGTTGTTGAACAGGAAGCTCGATTCGCGCGACACCAGGCTTTCGAGCTCGTTCTCGCTCCGCAGGAAGGTGAGGCGATCGAGAATCAGCCAGATCACCGCCGCAATCCCCAGCGCCAGGAAGGAAACGAAGTATGGCCCGGTAGGCGAATCCGCGAAGGCGTGAACCGATTGCACAATGCCCGATCGCGTCAGGAACGTGCCGAAGATACAGAGGAAGAAGGTGGCGGAAATCAGCACCATATTCCACACCTTCATCATTCCCTTTTTCTCCTGCATCATCACGGAATGCAGGAATGCCGTACCTGCGAGCCATGGCAGCAGCGAAGCGTTTTCCACCGGATCCCACATCCAGTAGCCGCCCCAGCCGAGAACGTGATAGGCCCACGCGGAGCCCAGCATCACGCCCGTGCTCTGGAAAAGCCAGGTGACGAGCGTCCAGCGGCGCGTCGTGTGGATCCAGCTTTCGCCCGGCGCTTTCGAAATCAGCGCGGACATGGCGAACGCGAACGGCACCGTGAAGCCGACGTAGCCCAGATAGAGGAACGGCGGATGGATCACCATCGCCCAGTACTGAAGCAGCGGATTCAGCCCCTGGCCGTCTGGCGCGGTGACGATGACCTGATCCTGCGCCAGCACCTGGAACGGGCTGGCCACAAAGTTATTCAGGATGAGGAAAAAAATCTGAACGCAGGAGATGATCGCGATCACCCAGGGCAACAGATTCCGATAGCCCTTACGCGTGGTGAGAACCGCAACGGCGGCGTAGGTGGCGAGCAGCCAGCTCCAGAACAGCAGTGAGCCTTCCATGCCGCCCCACCAGGCCGCGAACTTGTAGAAAGGCGCCATGTCGCGGTTGGTATGCGACGCGACGTAGGCCAGCCGGAAATCGCCGCTCATCAGCGAATAGACCAGGATTCCGGCGGCGGCGGTGACCAGCACCCAGACCGCGAGCACGGCGCGCTCGCCGCTCAGCGCCAGAAAGGGTTTGTTTTTGAGTTTCCCGGCTACGCTCGAAACGATGGCGTACAACGAAATGCAAAACGCCAGCAACAGGGCCAGCGCGCCTATATTTTCCATGTCGTTCGGTCTTCCTGACTGATTGGTTTCGAGCGGCCCGCCGGCGGCCGTTTACGACCCGTAGGCCGCTTTGCTGCCCTGAACCTGCTTCTGAATACTATCGGGAGCCACGCCCGGCTTGGGGGCGTACTTGGAGGCACATTTCGCCTGAATTTCCTGCGCGTGGAAAACGCCGTCCGGACCCATGCGGCCATCGGCCAGCGCCTGCGAACCGTCCTTGAACGTGTCCGGCAGCGGATCGCGGCCTTCGTACGCCACATTCAGAGCCAGCTTGTCCTGCACCAGCGTAAATTTCACGATGCCCTCAGACTTGGTGATGGAGTGGGCCTTGATATCGCCGCTCACCCGCAGGTGGCGCGTCTGGGCGGACGGGCCCATCTGGTTGAGCTCGGAAATGGTCTTGTAATAGCTCTGCGAGCTGGAGATCCCGGCGGTCGCCAGCCAGAGCAGCGACCCCACAATCACCGTCATCAAAGCGCCGAACTTCCAGTATTTACGCATAGATGCCCCTAACCCTATAATTATACGCCTCGCAGGGCTATACGCCTCGCAGGGCGCGCCTACCTCGGCAGCAACATGGCCGCATGGCATAGCAGGCAGGGACGGTGAGGCTTCTCCGTACCCATTGCCGCGAGCGCATACTCGCCGCCCTCCCGCTGCCACGAATAGAGCAGTATATCCCCGGTGACCTTCTCTTCCAACGACGTATGTCGGGGTCCCGCCGTTGCAGACCCGGCTGTTACCACCATGGCTGCGGAACGCCCGTCCACCCGGTAGGAGATCACGGCCCCGGAATACTCGCCGGAGCGGAAAATCCTTGCTCCGCAAAGCTCTGCGCCTGCCCCGGCGAAGGACGCCAGCTTCAGATTGACGCCGGTGCGCGCTTCCACCCAGCGCTGGATTTCGGCCCGGTCGGCGGAGTGCAAATCGAGTTTCTGCGTGCCGTTCGCCATATCGCGCAGTTCCTGCCGGGCGACCAGAGCAAGATCAGGATGGGGCCCCCCATTGAATAGAGCCGTGGCCCCCAATCGCCACGCCAACCCGGCCAGCAGCACCAGCAGCGATGCTGCTGCGATCGACCACGCTGTCCACGGATTCGGGCGCACCCGCAGCGGACGGCGCTGCTCATGAATCCGCAGCCAGAGCGAATCCGGCGCGCTCACCGCGCCCAGTTGCCGGGTGAGTTCGGCTTCCAATCTTGCGTCAGCCACGTCTGCCTCCCTTTCCCGCGAAGCGCGCCAGCCGCCGTTCGAGCGTCCGGTGAATCCGGCTCAGCCTCGACGCGATTGTGCCGGTAGAAGTCCCCAGAATCTCGGCAATCTCGTCATAGCTCAGAGACTGCGTGTAGCGCAGCACGAGCAGCATTCTCTGTTCGTCCGAAAGCCCCGCCACCACCGACCGCAGATGCGCGTTGATCTCTTCGCGCATGATGCCATCGAGCGCGTTCTGGCCGGGTGAGCGCAGCAGGTCGAGAGCGTCATCGAGCAGCGGAGTGAGCCGCCACGCCCGGCGCTTCTGATCGAGACAACTGTTCACCACCAGACGGTAGAGCCAGGCGCTGAAGCTGGATTCGCCGCGAAAGCCGGCGATGCCCACAAACAGCTTCAGGAAAGATTCCTGCGCAATGTCTTCGGCTGACGCCGCGTCGCCGCTGTAGCGCAGCGCAATCGAATAAACCTTGTCCTTGTAGCGCTCAAAAAGCGCACGGAAGGCATCAGCCTCGCCTCGCTGGCAGGCTTCGACAAGTTCTTTGTCGGTTTCCTCAAGCACCATGGTTTCGGGTTGTGCCATCTCTAATGACGCGGCGTGTAGGGCTTCCTTCCCTGATTATTTTCCGTCATCCCCGTGTCATGGAATTGGAGATACAATTGCACCGGAGGATTCCGCAGGTATGCGGAACGGGTATCCGATTCTCGCGATGGCGATGCCGGCGGCGCTGCTGGTCTGGAGCGCCTACGGTCTGAGCATTCCCAGCCAGGAGACGGATCGACTGGTGGACGAAATGATCCGCCAGCAGGAAGCTCGTTTCAATCGCATTGGAGCCTTCAGTCGTCTCCAGCACTATTCGGTCACCACAGATCGTTTCGGTCTGAAAGCCGAACTCGTGGCGCGCGTTCATCGCGACCGGCGGGCGGGCAAAACGTACGAGGTCATCAGCCGCAGCGGTTCGCAGGTGATCCAGAATCATGTATTCGATCCGCTTCTCGAAGCGGAAGTACAGACAAGCCACCAGGCGCCGGAACTGCTGACGCGCGAATTCTATTCGTTTCGTCTGGCGGGCGAAGCGAACTTTGGCGGCCATCACTGTTACCTGCTCGAAACGGAGCCGAAACAGCACGAGAAGCGATTGCTCAAAGGCAAACTGTGGCTGAGTAAGGAAGATTTCGGAATTGTCCACGTGGAAGGGAAGCCGACGGAGAGCCTTTCGTTCTGGGTGGGCAAACCGATGATCATCCAGGATTTTACGAAGCTCGGCGGCTATTGGTGGGCGTCACGCCGGCATTCCTATATCGACAATATGTGGCTCGGCAAGGCCGATCTGGTGATCGACTATTCCGACTATCAGTTTGAACCGCGCCGCGCGGAAGATATTACGGAAACAGAAACGCAGTCGATGGCGGACGCTACGCCTTAGCGCGATTGCGCTCGTCGACGAACACAACTTTCGGCTTGTGCCGGGCCGCTTCCGCCGCGTCCATGTGGCAAAAGACCGCAAGGATCAGGATGTCGCCCACCTGCACGTGCCGCGCAGCCGACCCGTTCACGCCGATTTCTCCGGAGTTCTCTCCGCCCTCGATCACATAGGTTTCGAGGCGCTGGCCGTTGCTGACGTTCCAGATCTGAATCGCTTCATACGGCAGAATGCCCGCCGCCCGCATCAGCACAGGATCGATGGAGATGCTGCCTTCGTAGTTGATATCGGCGCGCGTGACCGTCACGCGATGGATTTTGCACTTCAGTATTTTCAGGTTCATTGAGATAGCTCCACGACCCGCCGCAGTCCCATCAGTGGCAGTTCGGGGATGAATTCGTCAAACAGCTTTTCTGCTTCGAAGAGACGGCCGAAGCCGCCGGTACCGAGGATCAGCGGCTTGTCCGAGGCGAAATGTTCGGCGGTCACGCGCTCGGCGAGCAGGCGCACGGTTGCGAGCGTTCCGTAGTAAAGGCCGGATTGAATGCTCTCGACCGTGGAGCGGCCGAGGACATCGTCAGGGCGGACGATTTCAACCGCCGGCAGCCGCGCGGTTTTCGATTCGAGTGCGGTCATGGAAATGTGCATGCCGGGCGTGATGACGCCGCCGAGATAGTCTTTGTCTTTCGTGACCGCGCAGACCGTGGTGGCGGTGCCAAAGTCGACGATCAGGAGATTGCGATTGGGATGGCGCGCCACGGCGCCGACTGCGTTCGCGATTTTATCCGCTCCGACTTCCGAGGGATTGCGGTAACGAATCCGGAGGCCGGTCTTTGCGCCGGGTTGAAGAACGAACGGCTCGAAGCCGAAGTATTTCGTGAAGCTGCCGCGCAGCGAGTGGAGAACGTCCGGCACTACCGAACAGATGGCGGCCATGCGAACTTTGGCCGGGTCAATATCGTTTTCTTTCAGGACTGTCCGAAAAAATGTGCCGTACTCATCTGAGGAGGCGCGCACGGCGGACGTACGGCGGAAACTGGCTTTCAACGCCGGCCCGCCGTCATACACGCCCCCGAAGATCTGGCTGTTGCCGACGTCAAGACAGAGGAGCATGGGATTCTCCTTCAATCGGAACGTTGTCGATGAGCCGCACGCCTTCGAGGAAAACCGCGGCCAGGCGGCGACCCCAGTGTTCTTCGACGTAATCGACCGTTAAGCCGGCTTGTTCAAGATCGGCGCGCGCATTGCCGCCGCGCAGGGCTTTCGAAATCAGCGCGGCTTTTTCGCGGCCTTCGGGTGACAGGCGGACGTTGCGGGAGCTCATGGCGAGGCCGGAAGATTCGCGGACGGTCGGGCACGGAATGACTTCGGTCTGGATGAAGAAGTCAGCCGCCATGGCGGTGACGATTTTCATCTGCTGGTAATCTTTTTCGCCGAAGTAGGCGCGGTCGGCGCGCACCAGATTGAAGAGCTTCAGCACCACGGTCATTACGCCTTCGAAGAATCCTGGCCGGAACGCGCCCTCCATGAGATTCGTCAGTTCGGGCGCGATGACCTTGAATTGATAACCGTTCGGATACATGGCGTCCATGGTGGGAACCAGGACTTCGTCCGTGCCGAGTTCGCGCAGGATCGCGAGATCGCTTTCGAGCGTGCGCGGATATTTCGCCAGATCGCCGGGATCGTTGAACTGCGGGGGATTTACGAAGAGACTGACGACGACGCATTCGTTCTCCGCGCGGCAGCGCCGGACGAGCGAACCGTGGCCTTCATGCAGCGCGCCCATGGTGGGGACGAAGCCGATCGAGCGGCCTTCGAGCCCGCGGCGGCGTTCCTGCCATTCGGTGAGGGTATTCGAGACATGCATTACGAGTAGCTCTCCTGCGGCGTGGGGAACGCCCCGGACTTCACCGCCTGATCGAATCCTGCGATTGCTCCCAAAACGCCGTCGGTCCCCGCCAAAAAGTGCCGCGCGAATTTTGGACGGAAATCCGGGTTCAGCCCGAGCAGATCATGCAGTACAAGAATCTGGCCGTCGCATGCAGCGCCCGCACCGATGCCGATCGTCGGGACATGAAGCGAATTCGTAATTTCGGACGCGAGATCGGACGGAATGCATTCCAGCACGATGGAAAAAACGCCGAGCTCTTCAAGAGCCTTCGCTTCGCGCTTGATCTCGCCCGCCGCGCCATTCGCCTTGCCCTGCACGTGGAATCCACCATAGGAGCGTACCGATTGCGGCTGCATCCCGATATGTCCCATAACCGGAATGCCGCTCTGCACCATGCGGGCGATCACTCCTTCATGTCCGAACACCCCTTCGAGCTTCAGCGCATGCGCCCCCGCCCGCATCAGAACCAATGCCGCATCCATGGCCGATTCGAGCCCCTTGCGGAACGAGAGAAACGGCATGTCCGCGACGATAAATTTCTCCGGCGCACCGCGCGAGACGGCTTCCGTATGGATGCGCATCAGATCAAGCGTGACGGAGAGCGTGGTGGGATAGCCGTGCATGACCATCCCGGCGCTATCGCCCACAAGAATGCCATCCACATCCGTGCGCGCCAGCAACCGCGCGAACGTGTAGTCGTAGCACGTCACCATCGAGAGTCGGCGGTGTTCGCTCTTAGCGCGAAGAAAATCGGGCGCAGCCATGGCACACCTCCAGCGGAAGGGATGACAGGAGCGAGTGAATGGGAGTTCGAGTAAAGTTCGTCGGCATCGCCTCGGTACCTGTCAGAACCTGATCAAGTCCTGGACTTACATGCAGCCCGGAGGGCAGCAGCATCCAATGTCGCCGCTTTTCAGTCGGCGCACTTGCAGTATATCAGGATTGGAAGCCACAGCCCATTGCGAGACTGACCTTCGACGCCAGTTCGCAGATTCGCGTATTGCTGAGTTGCCTTAACCGGGTCCGGGACGCAACCAGAAATTCTTTCTTAACGATCATGATGTCCTCGGCCCGAGCCGAGCAGTCGGCCTGCAGTCCGGTTTCTCCCGCAGGGAGGAATAGATGCGTTGGGAAGTCCTTGTGGATGCTCGTGGTCAGCGGTACCACGAGCACCGTATCTGCGCGCGGATGCCGATTGCGCTCATCGATCGAGACAACGATCACCGGCCGCCGTCCTTTTCCTGGTGGATCTGTACGCACTTGAACGAACCAGATCTGGCCACGTACAGGAGCGTTCGCCGCAGAGGTCACTTACTTCCGGTCCTCGGCGGAAAACTGTCGCATAGCAAAATCGCCCCACTCTCCCAGTTCCTGCGCTTCCTGGTCGGACAGGCCCGAATAGTAGGCATCCACAGCCTGGCTCAGAGACAAACGTTCCTGTTCACGCCGGGCATCTTGAATCATTTCGTCCAGAATGGAAGATACGGACGCCCCGCGCCGCTTTCTCGACGCGTTCTCGAGAAACATGATCGATTCGTGGGACAACGTATAGCTCTTTTTCGCCTTGCTCTTGCGACTCGGTTGCTCGGCTATCCGACTCATTATCCTACCTCACATCCTACCATCTATCCTACTACGGCAGCACCCATAAAAAAAACCGCGGCCCCTCTCGGAGCCGCGGCATTTACTTTCCAACTGAAGGACTGGTTTAGTAGTCCATGCCTTCCGGACCATGGCCATGGCCGCCGGGAGCCGGAGCGGGCTTCTTCTCCGGAATCTCGCAGACCATCGCTTCGGTCGTCAGCATCAGGCCGGCAATCGACGCCGCGTTCTGCAGAGCCGAGCGCGTCACCTTCGCCGGATCGATTACGCCCGACTTCACCAGATCTTCGTACACATCCGTCTGAGCGTTGTAGCCGTAGTGGGCGTTGTCGTTCTCGCGGATCTTACCGATGATGATGGCGCCTTCGACGCCCGCGTTGTTGACGATCTGACGGATCGGCTCTTCACAAGCGCGCTTGATGATGTCGATACCGATCTGCTCGTCGCCATTCGCCTTCAGGCCCGCCAGCTTCTTCGACGCGCGCAGCAGAGCCACGCCGCCGCCGGGGACGATGCCTTCTTCCACAGCCGCGCGCGTCGCATGCAGAGCATCTTCCACGCGGGCCTTCTTTTCCTTCATTTCCGTTTCCGTCGCCGCGCCGACCTTGATGATCGCCACGCCGCCGGCCAGCTTCGCCAGCCGCTCCTGCAGCTTCTCGCGGTCATAGTCCGAGGTGGTTTCCTCGATCTGCGTCCGGAGCTGCTTGATGCGCCCTTCGATCGCCTTCTGGCTGCCGCCGCCGTCCACGATCGTCGTGTTGTCCTTGTCGATCGTGATGCGCTTCGCCTTGCCCAGATCTTCCAGCTTCACGCCTTCGAGCTTGATGCCGGTTTCTTCCATGATCGACTTGCCGCCGGTCAGGATCGCGATGTCTTCGAGCATCGCTTTGCGGCGGTCGCCGAAGCCCGGAGCCTTGACGGCCGCGGCGTTCAGCGTGCCACGCAGCTTGTTCACCACGAGAGTCGCCAGCGCTTCGCCGTCGACTTCTTCCGCGATGATCAGCAGCGGACGGCCGGAGCGCGCAATCTGCTCGAGCAGCGGCAGCAGGTCCTTCATGTTGCTGATCTTCTTTTCGTGGATCAGGAT
>CAZWTH010000054.1:0-2112 GCA_964636715.1 uncultured Solibacteraceae bacterium
CGAACCACCACAACACACCCACCCCATTTCCCGCCCCTGCTATCCAGAAGACTTCCATGGAATTAGAAAAAGTCTATGAGCCCGGGCGCTTTGAGCCCCGCTGGGCTCAGTGGTGGGTCGAATCCGGCATTTACCGCGCCGAATACCAGCCCGGCAAGCCCACTTTCTCCCTCGTCATCCCGCCCCCCAACGTGACCGGCTCCCTCCACATGGGCCACATGCTGGAGCACTCCGAAATCGACGTCACCGTCCGCTGGCATCGCATGCGCGGCGACGCCACCCTCTGGCTCCCCGGCACCGACCACGCCGGTATCGCTACCGAAATGATCGTCGCCCGCCAGCTCCGCGCCGAAGGCGTCGAGTACCGCCGCGACCTCACCCGCGAACAATTCAACGAACGCGTCTGGAAATGGAAAGCCGAATCCGGTGGAACCATTAAGAAGCAGATGATCCAGATCGGCGCCTCCTGCGACTGGTCCCGCGAGCGCTTCACCCTCGACGCCGGTCTCTCCACCGCCGTCCGCGAAGTCTTCGTCTCCTTATATGAACGCGGCCTGATCTACCGCGGCGAGTACATGGTCAACTGGTGCCCCAGCTGTAACACCGCCATCTCGGACCTCGAAAGTGTCCACGAAGAGATGCCCGGCAGCCTCTGGCACATCAAGTATCCGGTCGTAGGCTCGAATAAATTCCTCACCATCGCCACCACGCGCCCCGAAACCATGCTCGGCGATACCGCCGTCGCCATCAACCCCCGCGACGAACGCTATCTCGATCTCCACGGCGGCAAAGTCCTGCTGCCGCTGATGAATCGCGAAATCCCGATCATCCTCGACGAAATGGCCGATCCCGAATTCGGCACCGGCGTCGTCAAAATCACCCCCGCGCACGACCCCAACGATTTCGAAGCCGGCAAGCGCCACTCGCTCGCGCTCATCGAAGTCATCGGCCGCGACGCGAAAATCACCGCCAACGGCGCGCCCTACGCAGGCCTCGACCGCTACGAAGCCCGCAAGCGCATCGTCGAAGACCTCGAAAAACTCGGCCTGATGGACCGCATCGAACCCTACGTCCTCAACGCCGGCAAATGCCAGCGCTGCAAAACCATCGTCGAGCCGCTCGTCTCGAAACAATGGTTCGTCCGCACCAAACCGCTTGCCGCCAAAGCGATCGCGGCAGTGGATGAAAAACGCATCGAAATCGTCCCCGAAGTCTGGGTGAAAACCTGGAACGAGTGGATGCACAACATCCGCGATTGGTGCATCTCCCGCCAGCTCTGGTGGGGCCATCGCATCCCCGTCTGGTATTGCGACGCCTGCGGAGAAACCATCGTCAGCCGCGAAGACCCGGCTGCCTGCACGAAGTGCAAAGGCCCGCTCCGCCAGGATCCCGACGTTCTCGACACCTGGTTCAGCTCCGGCCTCTGGCCCTTTTCCACGCTCGGCTGGCCTGAACAAACTGAAGACCTGAAGCACTTCTATCCCACGTCGCTGCTCATCACCGGCTTCGACATTCTGTTCTTCTGGGTCGCCCGCATGGCGATGCTCGGCATCGAATTCATGGGCGACGTGCCTTTTCGTCAGGTCTACATCCACGGCCTCGTGCGCGACGCCGATAAGCAGAAGATGTCGAAGACCAAAGGCAACGTCATCGACCCCCTCGTCGTCACTGAAAAATACGGTACCGACGCAATCCGCATGGCGCTCCTCATGGGAGCCGCGCCCGGCACCGATATCGTCTTTACCGACGAGCGCGCCGCCAGCGCCCGCGCCTTCGCCAACAAGATCTGGAACGCCGCCCGCTTCCTCTTCATGAATATGGATCGCAGCGGCGTCCAGCCCTGGATGGCCGAAGACCTCAACTCCTACGCGCCGGCGGCGGATGCCCCGCTCGAAGACCGCTGGATCTTCCACCGCATCAACGAATGCGCGAAGGAAGTCAATCGCGCGATCGAGCTGTTCCGTTATCACGAAGCCGCCCACAGTGTCTGGCGCTTCTTCTGGAATGAATTCTGCGACTGGTATGTCGAGCTGAAGAAGCTGCGTTTCGTCGAAAACTCCGGTCTCAATGATGACTGGCGCAATCTTCTCGCGGCTTTCGAATCCGCGCTGC
>CAZWTH010000055.1:0-20874 GCA_964636715.1 uncultured Solibacteraceae bacterium
GAAGGAGAAGAGACCGGCCTTGTCGCCACCCTTCAGCGTGTCGATCGTTTTCTGCTGACTGGGCGAGAGATTCATGCCGCCGAGCAGACCGAAGACCGGAGCGAGCGACTGGCCGAGGTTGTGATAGATGATCGCGGAGAAATCCGGATTGCGATCGCGCGAAAGCTGCGACAGAAAGTTCTCCGAGCGCGGCAGCGTATTCCCCACCTGACGGTTCTGGATGGAGCGGGCGACCAGCTCGTGGGTAGCCGCGACAACCCAGTAGCCATCGACATAAGTCCAGTCGGCTTCCCAGGGGAGCTTGTCGAATTTCAGCGTGTAGTAAGTCGTGCCATCGGCTTCCGTCTGGGTGAGGCGAAGATCACCCGTTCGTCCAACTCTGTCCGTCTGGGCGTTGTACTGCTCGGCGGCGCGGGTGAAGGCGGACTGGATGCGCGACGGATCGTAGACTTCCGCGATCACCTTCCACGACGGCACGGGGAGCAGCGGGCCATCGAGCGCGAGGGTAACTTCACCACCGAACGCGCCCGCGATATCGGAAACGGCGAGACTGTTATCGGCACGGACCAGCATTTGGTTCAGAAGGTCGTCGACAATCGACTTCGGATTTTTCAGCAGGGCGGAGATTGCGAGACCCGCATCCGGCGAGACGAAGCTGAGCGAGCCCATGGGACCGGGAGTGGCGAGCCAGGAGGCGACGCCGGTACGGTCCTTCGCGAAAATGACGGAGGCGCGGTTGTCGCTCGGCTGATTTCCGGTGGAACGGCTGGTGGCGATGACGTAATGGACATCCTGCAGGCCGGTATTGGCCGACATTTCCGGGGCGATGGCAGTGGCATCGGCCGCGAAGACCCAGCCCGCGCCCTGCTGGTATTCGGGCGCCATCTTCTGATAGAGCGCCGTGCCGGTAAAGCCGCCCGTGGTGGAGACCGGCAGATCGGAAACCACGAACAGGTTGTTCTCGAAATGCATGTGCGAAACGATGTCGGCGGGAAGCTGGCCCTTCAGATATGTATCGAGACCGGGGCGCGTTTCCTCGGCGATGACGACGGGCGTGGTCTTGTATCCCGTGGCATAGATGACGATTTCATTGCCGAGATACTGCGACGCCGTGGTGATCTGCTGGATGGTTTCTTCCAAATGCTGGCGCTGAACGGGGTTGAGGCTGTTCCACCAATCGGAGAGCGCGCCTTTTTCGGCGAGCTTGTTGTGGAAGATGGTGATGCCTTCGCTCAGCGTGGACCCGATATTGGGAATGGCGGCGACGGCCACGGTATTGGCCGGCAGATAAGAGAGAAGATTCGACTGGTAGCGCAAGCCCTGGGCGGGAATGGCGCTGATATCGCGGCTGACGGATGCGAGATCGCCGAGGAGCGCCATGTAGCGATCCGAATTCGGGCTCCAGGAGAACTGATCGGCCAGCGGCGCGGGCGCCATATCGACCGCCGTGCTCGTCTGATCGCCGCGATGAAGAACGTCATGCTTTTTGCCGTGATCGACCCAGACAGTTCCTTCGGCGACGGCCACGCGGGAGCCGCGCGTACCGGCATCGACAGAGAAGACCGTGCCCTTCACCGAGACATTGCAATCCGCGGTGACGACCTGGAGAGATCCACGGCGTTGTTTGGCGGCGGCGACGATGACATTGCCCATGGCGAGATGGACGGTGGAACCGGTCCAACCGCGGGTTACGTAAAGCTGGGCCCTTTGGTTCACCTCAACTTTCGAACCGTCATTGAGGCGGAGGACGGCGGTGGAATTTTTGGCGGTGCGGACGGCCTCGAGTTCGCCGAGCTCAGCGCCGGCGGCCAGCGGAACGAGTGAACCGTTGTTGACGCGATAGAGAACGCCCTGAATCTGTTCGACGGTGGCGCGGGGTCCGCCCTGGAGCGCGGGGAATTCGTAAGCGGCCCACCATGCGCCGGTTCCGGCGGCGAGAACGAGAGCGGCCGCGGCGGCCCAGGCGGGGTAATTGATGGCCCGGCGCGCGGGCATCGGCATGACGACGACGCGCGAGGCGCCGTGGCGAAGCGTGTCCATGGCGCGGCGGCAGTTGGGGCATTCGCGGACGTGGGCGTCCAGAAGAAGCTGGCGCGCGGAATCGAGAGAGCCGGCGAGCGAGGCGGGCATGATGGCGGCGAAACCGGCGCAATCGCGGATGGCGCCGTTGGCGGCATCATTGGGCTGCGCGGGCTGGAACAGACGCTGGCGAACCCGCGCGGCGGCCTGATCGATCTCAGCGGCCGTGGGTTCCTGCGCGCGAATTTCCGATAAAACCTGGCTGATGTTTTTCACCTGACGCCTCCCATTTCGCGAATTTCCTTCTGTAATTGCCGGCGGGCGCGGTGGAGGGTCACCGCGACGACGAGGGTTGTGACGCCGTAGATTTCGGCGATCTCCGGATTGGAATGCCCTTCGATGAAGCGGAGGGCGAACATTTCGGCGGAGCGGCGGTCGAGCCGTCCGATGGCGATGCGGAGAACCTGGCGGAGGTCGCTCTGGTTGTCGCGGCCGGCGGGTTCGGGGAGTCCATCGAGCGGGATGTCTTTGCGGGAGCGGAGCTCGAGCAGATTCAGAGACGCATGAACGGCCGCGCGCCGGAGATAGCTTTCCGCGTTTTCGATGCCGGCCGACTGGGCGTCACGCGACGCGAGGCGGAGGAAAACGGTCTGGAGGACGTCTTCGGCATCGGCCGCGTTGCCGGTCATACGGTACGCGACGCGGAAAACCAGAGAGTGGAACTGATCGAAGGCGCTTTCGAGCGTCAACGATTCCCAGGCGCCTGGCACGCGCATGGCGGGTTGGGCCGGCGATTGTTGCGGGGCCTGGAACACGGGATTTTCTCCTGTCGCCAATTGCATTCACCAGAGTAGACCGGGTGAGGGTTCCTTTATTACACGTTCGATTGGGATGGTCAGGCGGCGAGGGGGTAATCCTGCGGGTTGGAGCGGGGTTGGCCCAGGAATTCGGTCTGGACGGCCAGTCGGAGGCGCTGGCGGCGGTCCGTGAAGCGGGCGATATCGTCATTCGAAAAAACGAACCCATCGGCGGCGGGCTCGTACGGTAAGTGCTTTTGTTCCGCGAGTTGGGAGAGGAGGCGGGCTTCGTTGAGCTCGGATTCGCGTTTGGATCTGCGTTCGGCCTGGAGCTTCTGGAGCTGGTCGTAGTGGCTGCGGAAGATGCGGTGGATGCGCTGCTCATATAAGGAGAGGAGCTCGAGGGTTTTGGCGCGGTCGCGCATGACGGTGGCGTCGGTGATGGCGGTGTGGATTTGGGGGTGGCCGGCGTCATAGTGGTCGCCGGTGCCGTCGAAGTGGCCGATGGCGACGATGTTGGTGCACTGGGCGCGGGTGTTGTGGAGGCGCCAGGCTTCTTCGGCGGCGGAGGTGGCGTGAAAGGTCTCCATTTCGCCGACGGGGGCCAGTTCGGCGACCATGGCGGCGGTGAATTTGTCGTGGGCGAGGCGGTCTTCGTCGGTCATGACGGTGATTTGGGCGGTGAGGGCGTGGCGGCGGGCGTTCTGGGAGGAACGGGCTTTGCCTTCGGGGGATTTGGGGCCGGTGGATTTGGTGGCGTTTTGGCGGTTGGCGGCCAGGCGTTGGGGGGAGATGCGGGTGGGGGTGGTTTGCATTGGGTTATGGGTCCTCTGGTGGAGTTGTAGCATGCGGGGCAAGGGACTGGAGGGCGGTGTTGGGCTAAGTGATTTAGAATGTGCGCAGATTTTTACAAAAAACGTGTGAACACGGGTCGGTGACAGACCAGAAAAGATGAAATGGCCGCAGATTAACGCAGATCAACGCAGATGAATGGGGTGAACCCCTCGGCTGAGCCAGCCGTATTGGCATGCATTGTCCGAGTAGCGCGTGATACACCCGAGGCGACACGCTGAGCGGTCAGAAGCCGACTTAACGGTACTTACCCCTGTGACCTGCATCGCGGCGCGTGCTCCGCGAGAGCAAGTTCTGATGCGTCGTTGCGGATTTCTCTTCCGGCAGGCTCTTAGGTCGGCGAACTCTTTAGTCGTCTTTAGCGTTAAATAGCGGCCCGAGGCTAACAGGCGCGGGCTTTCCGGGGTTTAGCCGGGTAAGTAGAGCCAATACTTGCTGTGACTTGGTTGGCCAGTCCAGCGGGAGGTCTGTGGTCGGTAGGGCTGCCCACGCTTGGTCTAGATATTCGCGGAACACAAAGGCGCGCTCCACTCGGTCCGCGAGTGAGTGCGCGTCAACTACAAATTCGCGAAGATTTTTCTCAAGGATGGGAGTATCGACGGTCACGGCGTCTAGGTAGGTGAAGGTGCCCAACAGCTCTTGAATGTGATAAAGACCTAGCGAAGTTGGTCGTAGGGCAAACCCGTCTATTCGACCGGGCTCGGGAATGCGCCGCGCAGCGGTTTCCAGCAGCCTTTTTGATACGCAACGAGTTACCGCGAAGTCGACTTGTTCAGGGGTGAAACCCAAACCTTGGCAGTATTCGTAAACAGCCTTAACTGGGACAAAACCTTCTTCTGAGCGTTGAATTCCCGGGAGACGAAGGAAGGCAATTAGGATCCCTTGCAGGAAGTGCTCCTTGAGGTCCGCCGTTGAGATGTCGAAGATGTTCGCCACTGGGGACCTACTGGGATCGTAATGGACGTTGTCGCCGTAAATCATTGCGCGCTGGAACTCGTGTAGAGGGATGTGATAGCCGCCCTCGTCTTTCACCTTGTTGATGATCTTCTGGGTGTCGACATGCCCACTGCCGAAGAAGCCTCGGACGAGTTCGAGCGCCAACCGGACGTTACCGGCGGCAATATTCTCCACGCAGCGCATCAAGTCGTGTCGTCGGCTGCTGGGCGCGGTGTTCAGAGTTGACGTCGACGTAGATCTAAGGAAAACTCTTAGCAGGATTTCGAGTGACGAAAGGTCAAGATGGGCGGTTTTCAGAATGTTGTCGACCAACACTCGCCCCATCGTTACCTTTAGCGCGAAAACGAGGCGCTTTCGAATTACCCGGTCAATTCTAGGGGGAGCGATGGTGAATGCCTTCGGATGATAGCCAGTCAAGGCTCCCCGCCGCATTGAGGCATGATACGTTTCTGGCCGCAGCGTGATATAGATCATTGCCTGCCAGCGGTTCGCCATTTCCTGTGCGATAAGAAAAGCCGCTTGCTGGTCTTGCTCGCTTCGCTGGTCGGTGTTGTCGAGGAAGATGACTATTTGCTTGCGTAGCTCCATCGAGATCTGTGCAAGCGATAGCCTCATATGCTCCTCTCGCTTGCTGAGAAGCTGTTCGAGATACTCTATTTCTTTCTGCTCAAATAGAGAACGCTTTTTTTTCTGCAATGACTTATTAACGCCGCCCGCAAATCTCTGCAGATCAAGAGAGTACACTCTACGGACAAACTGATCCTCTAGCGTGTCGAGGTGATGCTCTTTTGCCAACTGCCGGTCTATCTCCGAAATTATGTATGACTTCAGGTCCTCCGCAAGCGTTCCTTTTGAACCAAAGTCAATATACAGTGCGATGGCCTTGTCTGCGAAAGCGGGGTCGGTGTTGATGAGCTGCCGGATGAATGTTGTCTTCCCGACGCCGACATCGCCAATCAGCAGAATAGGGCGCCGGCTGAAGCTTTGCGCAAGGATCTCCGCATTTACCAATCCGTATTGAACCGCTGGTGCGGTCGTTGGGCCGGGGGAGCCGCTATCGAACAGCGCCGCGTACCGTGCCTCGAGGATCTGCTTATTTTGTAGCGAATACTCGGACAAGGCGCCGCTTGCACAGTAACAGGCTTTCAAGAATTGTCGTTCTAGCTGAGGTGCCTTAGTGATGTCTTCGAGGATCAGTTCGCTGACAAGCTTCATGCTTGCCTGAAATGGGTTCCGCCCCTTCGTGCCTGGGTAGGGGTGCAATGTCGCAGAAAGCTTTGGGGGAAGGTTTACCTCAGTTTGGCCAAGCAGACGCGCGCGGAGCAACTGCTGTTCCATCGCGCTCTTCGAGAGCAAATTCCAGAACTCTAGGAAGTTGTCCCGGGCTTGGGTGAGTGAATTGAACACCATCGCCATGCCCTCGAAAGGTGGAAGGCCGTCTGAGCGGGTCGCGACGAATGTTATGAACTGGTGGCCATTGGTTACGGTGGCGTAGGGAACGCCCCTTTTCTGGCAGTACGTGGCCACTTGCTCCATAGCTGACCGGAGCTCGGGTGTCGTGCGAAGAAGTGCGCTGATTGACTGCTGCAGGCGCATAGGCCCGGCAGGAAGCTCAAAATAAACGCCCTCCTTTTTCGCTTCGGCGATCAGCAGCTTGCGAGGAAAGATGAAGGTGTAATCGGCGTATTGGCCACCATAGGGCTCTTCCAGCGAGACGTCATCTCGACTCCATCCCAAACACTCAAAGAACACTCGGTCGATAAGCTGGAGTCTGGTAGTAGCTTCATTTCGGCGTGCCTCATGCTCCGAGTACCAAGCGGCCAACTCGGTTATGGCGTCCAAGCTCTGGAGATATTCCGACATGTTTACCCGATGTTCGCTGTCGATGTCCGACAGTGACAGAATTCTAGCAGGTCATGTTTAGTACAGCTCGGATGAGCGGAAGAGATCTGAGACCTTTTATTCCGATAAACGCGCTTGCCTCCCCTTTTCTGGCCGCCATCGTGTCGATTCCTATGGAACGCGGTAAACTGGAGTCGGGAATTGTCTCGATGCCAACGACGAAACCACTGACGCTGGAAACCGTCGATTTCGGAAATTCATCTGAAGTGGATGCATTTCTCCATCAGGTGATGACGGCCGGCATGGCACGGGTCCGGGCTGAAACCGCCGAGCTTATAGCGAGGGGTTTGATGGACGAAGATGGCAATCTCCTGAACACCGAATTGCCTCCTGATATGAAGGAAGGTTCCGACCGCGATTTCGGCGGATAATGGATCGCCCGGAAATGTTCATTGTCGCCGGTCCTCCGGGCGGCGGCAAGAGCGCGGCGTTCGGCCTGCGGGCGTTCGCCGAACGAATCTTCAACGCCGACGACCGAGCGGCGGAACTGAATGGCGGCTCGTATCGCGGCATCCCGATGGCGATTCGCGCTCAGGTCAACCGCGAGTTTGAGCGGTTTGTTCAGGAGCGCATTGAGGCTCGCCAGCCCTTCGCCATCGAAACAACGCTGCGCAGCACGATCACGTTCGAGCAGGCGAAGATCGCGAAAACGGCCGGCTTTCGCGTAACGATGATCTATGTCGCGCTCGAATCCTTTGAACTTCATTTCCGGAGGGTGACGCGGCGGGCTCTGTTGGGAGGACACGCCGCGAGCGAGCCCACTCTGCGCCGTATCTATGACGCCAGTCTGAAAAATCTCTCGGCCGCGTTGGATCCGGTTCACAGCGGCATAGACGAAATCCGTGTTTTCGATAATTCGGCGGCCGATCAGATCCCGACGTTGGCACTTGAGGTAAAAAGCGGACGAATTACCCGGATCGGGGACGAGATGCCGGTCTGGCTTCTGAACGCCATTAAACGCCATTAATGGATGCTCTGGTGCTCTGGGCAGTGGAGTACTTTTCAGTCTGCCCTGCGCCGTTGGCCGGAACAGTGAGACACGCTAACACGGCTGCGCTGAGTCGAAAACGACGCAGCATCAGGTCACATTCCGATGGCGGCAAGGATCAAGGCCAACAGTCCGAATGAACCCGCGAAGGTTGCCGCGATGCGCTTAAAGACATTCCCGATCCGCATGTTCGCGGGTGGTGTGATCTCGCTGAAGAGCGGCAAATCCGCATTGAGTCCGTGAACTGTTCGTTCCACCGAAGAACCCAGGGCAGCGGGTCAACGGCGGCACGCACATAGAAAACCTGGAAGGTTGCGCGGAGGTCGAGGGTCTGGGCGGAGCAGGCGCCACAGGGGGCGCAAAAGGATTCCCCGGTTCCATGGCACGCAAGTCTGCCATGCGAAAAACCTGAGCTAAGGGCCCGTGTAACCGCATTGATACACCCCCACCTCAATAGTGGTATCTGCCCTGGAGGAAATCGACTGCTTCATCGGTGACCCGGTATACGAGGCGGTGCTCCTGAGTGATCCGCCGGGACCAACAGCCGCCGAGCACGTATTTCAACGGTTCGGGTTTTCCGACGCCCTCAAACGGGTCCCGCATAACCGCATCGATGAGATCAAGGACTCTCATCGCGACAGCGCGCTCGTTTTTAACCCAAAATCGGAGGTCCTGAAGAAACTCGGATTGAAATATGGCAACCCGTTTAGCCTCTCGCTTCACCGAGGATCTCTTTCCGTAAAGCGGATGGAGTTTTCGGCTTGACGTTCCCGCCTTCCGCGCGGCGGAGTGCGGAGAGCAATCGGCGCGCATTACGCGGGGAGCGGAGCAGGTGCGCTGTCTCATAAAGTCCAGCAAGCTCTGTCGCTGGAATCAGAGCGACGTCGCGCGCGCCCTTTCGCCGAACAACAACAATCTCCTGCTGATCGACGACCTGGTCGAGAACGGAGGCGAGGTTTGCGCGGAGACTGGTGTACGTTGTTTCACGCAGCATAAGAGACCCGGATTTATTGTACAGGATTCCTGTACGTCCACCGGAACCGCCAATCAGGTGACGGCCGACAGTTCCTGCGCGTGCCGGACTCGCCGCGGGAGGGCGTTCACTGAACGAAGTTTGAATGCAGACGGTCAGGGCGGCAATTCACCCTCGGGTGAATTGCGAGTTAGAGCGGTTTGTTCAGGAAAGCGTCGCCAGGCGTCAGCGGTTCGCCATAGAGACCACACCGCGCAGTGAGATCACGTTCGAGCAGGCTCAAAAGAGCTCTGCTCCTTCCCGGGACTGTATATTGTCAGTTCTTCGAAACCCGGGTACGGCCTGCAACTTTGCGGAGCTCGATGACCAGCCTGAGGGCGTCGTTTACTGCTCGCGCATCGCGGAAAATGTCATGAACGTTCGGGTCCAGTACGACCACATTTGAATTTGCCCGGTAGCTTTTCGCGTACTTCCCCCGAGTTGCGCCCTTCAGCAATTGCCGGAGGTCGTATTCCGGACGAAGATCGTCAGATGTTGTGTTCCTGCTTTGCTTCATGATGCTCACACGGCGGTCACGTTGCGCATGCGCCACCATCAATAGTCGCATTCGGCTCGATTGCCCAATCGTGATCAGTCTATTTTCGTGGAGGGAATGATCGGGATCCGAAATCGTCATGCTGAGCACATCGCCAAATACAGTAGATGGTTCCTCGAAGCTCACCTTGTGTTTGCGGAGATTCCCTGCCGCTTTGCGGGAGTGCCACTCAAACTCCATGCAGGTGTCCGGGGCAGATCGAAAAGGGGTCTGTTCCCCTTTGCCAGTTAGAGACGCGACTAAAGTCGCGTGTCCGGGTGTTCCCTCTTTCCCCGGCTGGCGCTCGACCATTCCCAGTCTTCAGGGGCTTTACACAGTCCGGCTTTGACTGGGTTTTGTTCCACGTACCGGACGACCTTTTCCCACTCGTTGCGGTTCCGAATCCAACGGTCAAAATAGTCCTTTGCCCAGAAGGATCCGGAACGCTTCAGAATCCTGTTCGCTTCGAAAGCCGTTCGGCCTTTGATCCACGCGATTTGCCGCGGCAGGGCGTCTCCAGGGGTCAAGAGCAGGTGGACGTGATTCGGCATCAGCACCCACGACGCGAGATCATATCTCCCTTCCGCCGCGCCTTCGCGCAGAACGTTTGCGACAGCGGCCGCCACTTCCGGCTCAGCCAGCCAGCGCGGCCCGGAGGGCGCCGCATCCAATAGTCTGTCCCCCGCGACGAAGGCGGCTCCCCTGGTGGTCCAAAGATCGGCAACGGCGGCGACAGGCAAGGAGCCGGCCAATCGCCAAGTGACGAAGTATCCGGCGCTGTCGGGTTGCCAGTGGGGGAGGCGGCGATGCATTGCGACAGTATTTCAAAGCTGTGCGTGCGGTTTGAGACGCGACTAAAGTCGCGTGTCCGGGGCTGTTTCCTTTTCCTATACACTCACCTTATGAGCCAGATCACAATCAGGGTCAACGGCCGGCCGCACACGGTGGACGTTGAGCCCTCCACGCCGTTGCTTTATATTCTTCGCAACGACCTTGGGCTGCAGGGGCCGCGATTTGGATGCGGCCTTGGGCAATGCGGCGCGTGCACCGTCATCATCAACGGGCTGGCGACTCGTTCGTGCATCACTCCCGTTTCCACGGTCAAAGCCGAGGTGACGACGCTCGAAGGAATTTCGACGAACGGGAAGCTGCATCCGCTGCAGCAGGCGTGGATCGATGAACAGGCGCCGCAGTGCGGATTCTGCCAGAACGGTCAGATCATGACGGCGAAGGCGATGCTCGATAAGAATCCGCATCCGACCGACGCGCAGATCCGCGAGACGATGAATTCCACGCTCTGCCGGTGCTTCAGCCACTACAGGGTACAGGCGGCGATCAAGCGCGTGATCAGAGGTGTCGCATGAACCCCGGGATTCCACAGCAGATCGAAGATTTGCTCATGACCCACCGGCGGGGGTTTCTGCGGAGCGCCGGGCTGTTCGCGGTGAGTATTGGAGCATTTCAGGAGATTGCCGCCGCGCAGACGGGACCCGGTCCCTATCCTGTTCCGGATTACCATCAGATCGACTCATGGATTGTCATTCACGAGAACAATACGGCGACGTTCTATGTCGGCAAGACCGATCCCGGCCAGGGTACCGGCACGGCATTTCGGCAGTTGATGTCGGACGAGCTGGATATCGCTTTCGATAAGACCACCTGCATCATGGGCAGCACCGACATCACTGTCGATCAGGTGGGCGCCGGCGGATCGACCGCGATCGAGAGAGACTCGCTGCCTATGCGGCGCGTGGCCGCGGAGGCGCGGCGCGTGCTGCTGGGGATGGCGGCGACCGCTCTCTCGGTTCCCGTGGATCAGCTTGCGGTCAGCGATGGAGTCGTCTCCGTGAAGGCGGATCCTGCACGACGCGTCACCTATGGCGAACTGATCGGCGGAAAGAAGTTTAACGTCGCATTGCCCGGCGGTAATATCAACTCGATCAACGGCCAGGCAAGAACGAAGCTGCGGCCGGAATTCCGGTACACCGGCCAATCGATACAGCGCGACGACATTCCGGCCAAGGTGGACGGTTCGCTGAAATGGGCGGTGGATGTTCAGTTGCCGGGCATGGTTCATGCGCGCAACGTGAAGCCTCCTTTCGCGTGCGCGAAGCTGACCGGCATTGATGAATCTTCGGTGAAGAACATGCCGGGCTTCATCCGGGTGATGAACAAAGGCAATTACGTGGCTGTGGTTTGCGAGCGCGAGGAACAGGCGATCAACGCCGCGCGCGCGCTGAAGACCACGTGGGATAAACCGGCGACGGCTCCGTTTCCCACGTCGGACGGGCTGTTCGACTACCTGCGGACGGCGCCGGTTCCGGAAGCGGCAGGCGGAAAACCGAACGTGACGGGAGATCCGGATGCGGCATTCGCGCGCGCGGCGAAAACGATTGAGGCGGAATATCAGATCCCGTTTCAGGGCCATACGGCATTCGCCGGGGCGCATGCTCTGGCGGACCCTTCCAACGGCCAGATGACCATCTATTCGAACGACATGAAAACGTACGGAATGCGAAGGGGCATTGCGACGTTTCTCGGAATACCGCAGGATCGCGTCCGCGTGGTTTATATGCAGGGCCCGCAGGGGTTCGGCCGGAGCGCCGCCGAAGATGCGGCGGCTGAAGCGGCGTGGATCGCACACCAGCTTGGCAGGCCGGTCCGGATGCAGTGGATGCGGGATGAGGAGACCGCGTGGGATTCCAAGAGCCCGGCGTTTCTGGTGAAGATGCGCGGCGCTCTGGATGCGAACGGAAATCTCATCGGGTACGAATACAACGCGCGCGCGTGCGACCTGAATCATCTGGGCTACAACGATCCGCAGACGACGTTGATCGCGCAGTTGATGGGCACGCGGAGCGATCGTCCCGGGGGCGGAAGCGCTTCGACGCCATCGGATAGTTACGCGATCCCGAACCGCCGGGAGTCGGCCGTGGTGGTGGGGTTGCCGGAGGTGTGGGAAACGCCGCTGCGCACCGGGAATCTGCGCGATCCGAATGGACCGCAATCGGCGTTTGCCTCGGAGTCATTTATCGACGAACTGGCAGCGGCGGCCAAAGCGGATGCGCTGGAATTCCGGCTCCGGTTGCTGGAGGCCGGGGCGGGCGCAGACCGAAGATTCGCAGACCCAGGATTCCGGCGCGAACGGTCGATCGCCGTTCTGAAGGCGGCGGCTGAAAAGTACGGCTGGGATGCGCGGCCTTCGCCGAAGCGAGTGGGAGCAGGCAATATTCTGGCGGGGCGCGGGATCGCTTACACGTTCCGGGGGAACAGCGTGGTGGCGCAAATCGCCGAAGTGGAGGTGAACCGGCAAACCGGCCATGTCTCGGCGAAGCGGCTGGTGTGCGCCTATGATGTGGGTCTCGCGGTGAATCCGGAAGCGCTTCGGCGTACGGCGGAATGCGCGACGCTCCATGGACTGAGCCGATCTCTTCTGGAAGAAGTCCGGTTCGACACGGAGAAGGTGACGAGCCGGGACTGGCTCTCGCATCCGACGCTGCGGCATGCGGATATTCCGGAGCAACTCGATGTGGTGCTGGTGAACGGCGATCCGAATCCGGACCGTCCCGACCTGCCTTCATACGGCGCCGGCGAGGCGGCGATGAAGCCGATGATAGCCGCGATCGCCAATGCGATTCACGACGCGACGGGCGTTCGGCTGCGCCGCGCGCCGTTCCGCGACGATCGGGTTCTGGCGGCGCTCCAGGCTGCGCGCGCGTAATTGGCGCGGTCCAATTCACGAAGGAGCCAGCTTGATTTCTATATTTCCATATTTATAGAATTATAGATATGGCAAGTAAGCCGACGGAAGAAGAGATCACGCGGTTCGCGGATATGTTCTCGGCGATGGGGACGGGGCCGCGGCTTCGCATCATGCGGGTGTTGCTGTCCGCCCATCCGGACGGGATGGTGGTGGGGGATATCGGCGACGAACTGGGGATTCCGGCGTCCACGCTCTCGCATCATCTCGACAAGCTGAAGAATGAGGGGCTGGTGAAGTTCCGGCGCGAGGGCACGTTTCTGTGGTATTCGGCGAATGCGGAAGCGCTGCAGGAACTGCTGGGCTTTCTGTATGCCGAGTGCTGCACTCGCAACAAGGCTGTGGAGCCGAAGGCGATTGTGCGCTTCTGCGCCTGAAAGAGAAGTCTATGGAAATCAAAGAAGTCGTACGCGAGAAATATGGACAGGCCGCGCTGCGGGTGAATTCGGACGGAAGCTCGTGCTGCGGAGCGTCGGCGGCGCTCGATGGGTGCTGCGATCCGATTACGTCAAACCTGTATGACGCCGCGCAGACGGGCGATCTGCCGGCCGAAGCGGTGCTGGCGTCGCTTGGATGCGGGAATCCGACGGCGCTGGCTGAGCTCAAGGCCGGGGAGACGGTGCTCGATCTCGGCTCCGGCGGCGGCATCGACGTGCTGCTGTCGGCTCGCCGCGTGGGGCCGACGGGCAAAGCGTACGGGCTCGATATGACGGACGAGATGCTGGAGCTCGCGCGGGAGAACCAGCGCAAGGCGGGCGTGGAGAATGTCGAGTTTCTGAAAGGCGAGATTGAACATATCCCGCTGCCCGACAACTCGGTGGATGTGGTGATCAGCAATTGTGTCATCAATCTGTCCGCAGACAAGGACCGCGTGCTGCGGGAGGTGTTCCGTGTGCTGAAGCCGGGCGGGCGATTTGCGGTTTCCGATGTGGTCACGCGCGGGGCGGTTCCGGAAGATGTCCGAAAGAACATGCTGTTGTGGGTGGGATGCATTGCGGGGGCGCTCGAAGATTACCAATACGTCGCGAAGCTGGCGCGGGCCGGGTTCGACGATATCGACATGGAGCCGACACGGGTTTACGCCATTGAAGACGCGCGGACGTTTCTGAGCGGGCAGGGCGTGGATGTGGACGCCATGGCGTCCGCCTTGGAGGGCAAGTTTATGAGCGCCTTCATTCGCGCGACGAAACCGGCGCGTTGCTGCGCGCCGGGTTGTTGCAAATGAGCTTCGCGCGGCGGATTGTGGCGGAGGCGATCGGGACGGGGCTGCTGCTGGCGGCTGTGGTCGGTTCAGGCATTATGGGCGATCGGCTGGCGGGCGGTAACGTCGCGATCGCGCTGCTGGCGAATACGCTGGCGACCGGAGCGATGCTGGTCGCGCTCATTCTGACGTTCGGGCCGATTTCCGGCGCTCATTTCAATCCGGCGGTGACGCTGGCGGATGCTTCGCAGGGCGGGCTGGCGTGGCGGGATGCGCCCGGTTACATCGCGGCGCAGTTTGCGGGCGCGTTTGCGGGCGTGGCGGCGGCTCACCTCATGTTCGGAGAGGCGGTGTTCAGCGTTTCGCGGCACGTGCGCGCCGGAGCTTCGCAGGCGTTTAGTGAAGCGGTCGCGACGTTTGGGCTATTGTGCGTGATCTGGGGGTGCGCCCGGCTGCGCCCGTCCGCCGCACCGTTCGCGGTGTGCGCGTATATTACGGGGGCGTACTGGTTCACGGCTTCGACATCATTTGCGAACCCGGCGGTGACGGCGGCGCGGGCGTTCACGGATACTTTTGCCGGAATACGTCCGGCGGACGCGCCTGGTTTTATTGCGGCGCAATTTGTGGGGGCCGCGGCGGCTACGTTCGTTTTCCGGTGGCTTGTGCCGGCGCTGCCTGTTGCGGACGCGGCCGATTCACAATCGGCCGGCAGGTTTTGAGCCTGCCCCACGTTGAAGGGGAATTTTTATGAGTGAGAAGAAGCGGGTGCTGATTCTGTGTACCGGGAACTCGGCGCGCAGTCAGATGGCGGAGGGGTTGTTGCGGCATGACGCCGGGGACCGGTTCGAGGTGGAGAGCGCGGGAACGAAGGCAAGTTCGGTTCGTCCTGAGGCAATTGCCGCGATGAAGGAAGTGGGGATCGATATTTCGGGGCATCGATCGAAGAATGTGGATGAGTTTGCCGGGCAGAAGTTCGATTACGTAGTGACGGTTTGCGATCATGCGCGGGAAACGTGTCCGGTGTTTTTTGGAACCGCGGAGAGGCTGCATCAGAGCTTTGAGGATCCACCGGCGCCGGGGGTGGGGCCGGAAGAGGCGCGGATGGCGGTATTCCGGCGGGTGCGGGATGAGTTGAGAGCTTACCTCCGGGATTTCGCTGGGAGCTGAAACGTACAAGATCACAACGGCCGCAGATGAACCCGGATGCACGCAGATCACTTCTCCTGTATGTACCACTCGTACCGGTACATTTGATTCTTGTGATTTCTATTGACAGGTGCTATATATTTGGTTCTTCAAAAATGAATAACACTCACCTTAATTGCGCCTTTCGATTTATTTTTAGCTTCGCAGTTTTCGCGTCGCTCGCCGCAGCTTCGAGCATCGGTTCAATTAGGGAATTGGACTTCGATACAGTCAGCGGAATTAACAATGCCGGCCAAATCGTCGGTACGACAACGACCTTATTCCTGGGGGAGTACCCAACAAGCCAGGCATTTGTCACGAACGGTGGGGAGGTGACGATGCTGGCGCTGGCGCCATGGCTTCCGAGTGAGGGAGACGTGATCAACAACCTCGGCGAGGTAGCAGGATGGTCGTCGCCTCCCTACGCACCCGACACTATCGAGCCCTTTCTATACAGCAACGGCACTGTGACGGATCTGGGGAAGCCGGGCGCGCTCGCAAATCACGCTGTGGTACCCAGCGCTATCAACGATTCCGGGCAGATCGTGATGACGGTTTACGCACGGGCTGACCAAAACCAGGGACCGACTGCCTATCTCAACAGCGCTGGCGTGTATTCGAGTCTGGGAACCCTCGGGGGTTCACAGAGCACGGCTGGCGACATCAACAACGCGGGTCAGGCAGTGGGCATGGCGAGCCTCGCGGGCGATTCTGCCTGGCACGCTTTCCTTTCTGTGAACGGCGCGATGACGGATCTGGGTACTTTGGGCGGCACCTCGAGCGCCGCGTCAGGAATCAATGATTCCGGGCAGATTGTGGGTAGTTCTTCGTTGAGCAGCGATTCCAGTTCGCATGCATTTCTTTATAGCGGGGGCGTCATGAAGGATTTGGGAACTCTCGGGGGCGCGATAAGCAGCGCATCGGGAATCAACAACGCCGGCGTGATTGTGGGCAGTTCAACTACGGCATCCGGTTCTTCCACTCCCTTCGTCTATTACGGCGGAATTATGACGGATCTCAATTCACTTCTTCCCGCGAATTCCGGCTGGCAGCTGAGTTATGTAGCTCAGATCAACGATTCGAATCAAGTCGTAGGCTACGGAAGTTTTAATGGGCAGCAACATTACTTTTTGCTCGATCTGTCGCTCACGGAAACGCCGGAGCCCACCACGGCATTGTTGATCTGTGGGGGTATCGCCGGAATTGCTGTCCTACGGCGGCGCATCGTTTGAATTGGCCGTTTACGAAGGATGTGATCTCACTTCAGTAGCCTCTGCGAGTTGGCGAACGGGACGTCCCCTCAGTTTGGAGAATAAGGTGAAGACGGAGGCGGGGCCGGAATCGGTTGTTTGGGTGCGGGCGGGGGCGAACTGCAGCCGGCGCCGGATGGAGCGAAGCCGAGTCAGGCAGAGGCGGCGGGGGCGATGATCAGCGCATTGAAGGAAGACGCGTCTGTGATGTCGCCTGCTATGACAGTGGCTTTTACCAGCAGCATTGGACGCTGACGCTGTCGTCTGTGACCGATAATCCGGCGCCGGAACCCGGTACCGTTTGGCTCGGGCTCGGAGTGGTGGCCGCGTTTTGCGTGAAACGGTCTATCCGCGCGTAATTCCGATTTTGCGGCGGCGGAAGACGGCGAGTAGTCCCGCGCAGGCGTAGGCCTGGGTGAGAACGCAGCGGCTGGCCGAACACGACGCCCGCGTGCGCGTTTCGATAGTTGCGCAGAAACCTGAAATTCGGCCTTATCCTGTAGTCCTATCGGCGCTAACTCTCCTGAGTAAGCCCGCTACTTCCGTCTTCCGGCAATTCGTAGCGCGCTGGAGCGGCGTGGCGCGTTTCGTATCGCGGGCGTGGGGGTCGGCGCCGAGCTCAAGAAGAGTGCGGGCGATTTCGGTGTGGCCGCGGCGGGCGGCGGCGTGGAGCGGGGTGGATCGCGTGGCGCCGGCGCAGGCGTTGATATCGGCGCCGGCTTTCGCGAGCGCGCGGACGATGGCGGGACCGGCGGGCGAGGCGCAGCCGTTGGCGACGCTGTAGAGCGCGGTGTGACTGCCGTGATCGAGAAGGTCGGCGGCGGCGCCGTTTTTCAGAAGTACTTCGACCAATTCCAGAGAGCCCGCAGCGGCGGCGTGGTGGAGAAGGGTCCAGCCTCCGAAGCGGCGGGTGGCAAGTGAGGGATCGGCTTCGATCGACTGGCGGACGAAGTCGATCAGGTGTGGGCGGCCGGATTGCAGCATGCGGGCGAGTAGGCCGGTGAAGACCACGGGGCGTGAACGGAAGCGGGCAGCTTGCCGGGGATCGAGGGCGGCGATCGCGTTATCCAGTTTGAGTTGTTGATTCCACCGGTCGGTGAGTTCGGGGTGGTTGGGAGCGGCAGTATCCTCTTTGTGATCGACGACGTAGGCGGAGGTGTGTTCGAAGAATTGACGGAGGGCGGCGCGGGTGGGGGCGCCGGCGATGTTTTCATCGAGAGCGGCGCGCATGTTTTTGAGCCAGGCTTCGCGCTGTGCGGGCGTCACGCGAAAGCGCGCGTGCGATTCGCGGAGGCTGAGCCACCAGCGGTGCTGGGTTTGATTTTCGTCGCCGCCGAGGAACTGGATCAGGAAGGCGGCGAATTCTTCCGTGGCGCAACGGAGAGTTTTGCCGGGGAAGAGGGGACGGAGGATGGGGTCGCGGGCGACGCGCGCGTAGAAGGCTTTCGAGAGACGCAGGCAGGCGGGTTCGCCGCCGAGGGTTTCGAGCAGTGAGATTGTTGGGGGCACGTTTCGTTGAGCTCCGCGCGGGCCGGAAGGCCTGCCCACGAGTTTACTCAAATTCAGACAGCCGCCAGGCTGCCGCCAGGCTTGACATACGAAGTGTTCCGTAGTAATGTCTTCGTATATGGCGGAACTTCCGAAGCCGACTGAGGCCGAACTCGAAATTCTGACGGTGCTGTGGAGCCGCGGCGCGACGACCGTGCGCGAGGTGCATGAAACAATCGCGGCGCGGCGGCCGACGCAGTACACAACTGTCCTGAAGACCATGCAGATCATGGCGGACAAGGGGCTGGTGCGGCGCGACGAATCGCAGCGGGCGCACATTTATTCAGCCGCGAAGCCGCAGGCATGGACGCAGCAGCAATTGGCTAAGGATCTGCTGCAGCGGGCGTTTCAGGGGTCGGCGCGCAGTTTGATGGTGGGGGCGCTTTCGGCGCGAAAGACTTCGAAGGCTGAGCTGGATGAGTTGCGGCGGTGGCTGGACGAGTACGAGAAGGAGTCGCGATGACCGGCGTGGAATATTGGGCGGGAACTCCGCTGGCGGCGGCGATTGGGCGGACGCTGCTGCATTCGTTATGGGAAGGCGCGGCGGTAGCGCTGGCGCTGGCGATTTTGCTGACGGGCGTCCGGCGGCCGCTGGTGCGATACGCGGCGGCGTGCGCGGCGATGATCGCGATGGTGGCGGCGATCGGCGTGACGCTGGCTCTCCTGTGGCCGGCGCCGGCGGTGCGATACGCGTTGCCGCATCCGGCGCTCACAGGCTCGGGGGCGGGCGGCGGCTTCGCCTCGCCGATGAATATCGCAAAGCCCGCCGATGTGTTCGGATGGCTGGCGCCATTTTGGGCGGCGGGCGCCGTGTTGTTCTATCTGCGCGGGGCAGCGGGATGGATTGCGGCGCGGCGGCTGCGGCGGGCGGGCGTGTGCGAGGCGGCCGCGTTCTGGCAGGAACGCATCGGGCAACTGGCGGCGCGGATGGGGGCGCCAAAGACGGTCGCGCTGCTGGAATCCGCGCTGGCGGAGGCGCCGGTGGTGATGGGACATTTGCGGCCGGTGGTGCTGTTGCCGATCGGGCTGCTTGCCGGATTGCCTGCCGCGCAGGTGGAGGCGATTCTGCTGCACGAGCTTGCGCATGTGCGGCGGCGGGATTATCTGGTGAATCTGATGCAGGCGGCGGTGGAGGGAATCCTTTTTTATCATCCGGCGGTGTGGTGGGTTTCAGGCGTGATGCGCGGCGAGCGGGAAAACTGCTGCGACGATCTGGCGGTGGCGGCGACGGGCAGCGCGCGGGAGTACGCGTCGGCGCTGATTGCAATTGAAGGAATGAGAACAGCGGGCGCGGCTTTGGCGACGCCAATGGCCGCTACGGGAGGCAGTCTGATGAAACGAGTAGCGAGATTACTGGGACGGGGTTCGTGGCGCGATGGCGTGGTGATGCCCGCGGTGGCGGCGGTGTTGACGCTCGCCGTGGCCGGGGCGGTGGCGGTTCAGGGACGTCCGGCGCCGGCGGTGGTGGATCAGAAAGTCGAGAAGAAGGCGGAGAGTGCGCCCCTGGTGAAGACTCCGGTTGCGGAGGCTCCGAAGACGCTGCTGGCGCAGAACACGGCGGCGGAGCCGCAGCCTGCGCCGTCGTCTGATCTGCCGGAGCGCTACAAGAAATGGAGCGACAATGACGTGGTCTACATCATCACGGATGCGGAGAGGAAGGCTTTCCGCGAGCTGGCGACGGATGAAGAGCGCGATTATTTCATGAAGCAGTTCTGGGACCGGCGGGATCCGACGCCGGGGACGGCCGAGAACGAGATGAAGGAAGAGCATTACCGGCGGCTCGATTATGTGAATGCGCATTATTCGACGACTGTGCCGGGGTGGAAGACCGATCGCGGGCGGATTTATATTCAGTACGGTCCGCCGGATGAGATGGAGGCGCATCCGAGCGGTGGTCAGTATGTGCGGCCGGCCGCGGAGGGCGGCGGGGAGACGCAGACTTATCCGTTTGAGCAGTGGCATTACAAGTTTATTGAAGGCGTGGGGCGGGACGTCATTATTGAATTCGTGGATAAGGATGGGACCGGCGATTACCGAATGACGATAGATCCCCATGAGAAGGATGCGCTGCTGAAACAGAAGTAATTCGGACGGTTTGCGTCGAGCGGAAGCTCGACGCGCAGGGCCGAAGCCCTGCCCCACTTTCGCTAGAATGACTGGCTATGCGGGTTATTACTCTTATCGCCGTCGCGATAGCGATCGGTTCATGCAGCGATTTTCATGCGATTGAGGCGCGGTCCGTGCGGCAGCAAATCGATGCTTATGTGGCGGCGGTGAATGCGGCGGATACTGACCTCGCGGCGCAGGTGTGGAAGACTTCGGACGATGTCTCGTTCATTTCTCCGATGGGGCATGCGCATGGGTGGAATGAAGTCCGGCAGATCTATCAGTTCTTCGGGACGAATTTCTCAGACAGGAAGCTTGTGCCGCGGAACGTGGCGATCCATATGAATGGGGATTCGGCGTGGGCGGAGTTCTACTGGCACTTTCACGCGAAGTCCATCAAAGACGGCAAACCGGTGGAGAGCGACGGGCGTGAGACGCAGATCTATAACCGAGAGGGCGAGGGCTGGCGTCTGGTTCACGTCCACTATTCCGGGCCGGCGCAGGAATTTCGTTAGTTTTCGGTCGGAGCCTTGTCCGCTTTTTCGATCGTGATGGTGGGGAGCGGAATCTTTTTCGATTCGAGGCGAAGGCCGAGCTGCTGCTGCAGAGCCGTCGGAAGCGCGGGCGCGAGGTCGTCGGGCGATTCGGCGGAAGGCGGGTTGAAGCCGCCGCCGATCGGGGGTGGCGGGAGCATGCCTCCCATTCCCATCGGCATATCGCCCGAGAACTCCAGCTGGAAATCGTATTTGCCGGTCAGGTTTG
>CAZWTH010000056.1:0-6624 GCA_964636715.1 uncultured Solibacteraceae bacterium
TGGAAGAAGACGATTTTCATTCTGGCGTACGACGAGAACGATGGGTACTTCGATCACGTCGTCCCGTTCGGCGCGCCCGACCCGTCGCGGCCCGAGACCGGCAAGGTGGGGCAGGGAATCGACGCCGCGCTCGAATACTGGTCTCTCGAGCGGGACAAAGAACATGCGCAGCCGAAAGATGCGCGCGGCGGTTCGATCGGGCTCGGATTTCGCGTCCCGCTGGTAATCGCGTCGCCCTGGAGCCGCGGCGGGTATGTGTGCTCGCAGGTTTTCGATCATACGTCGGTCATACAGCTTCTGGAAAATCTGCTGAGCCACAAAACCGGCAAGCCAATCCGGGAAACCAATATCACCGCATGGCGGCGCGCAGTCTGCGGCGATCTTTCATCGACGTTCCAGCCGGCGTCCGAAGCCACGCAGGCCGCGAAGCTCACGTTCCCGTCGCGGGATGAAGTCATCGAAGGGATTCACAAAGCGAAGTTCCGCGAGATGCCGTCGGACTATCGGAAGCTCTCCGCGGGGGACGTCGCACAATACCGGAAATGGATGCCGAAACAGGAAGCAGGTACGCGGCGGTCGCTGCCGCTGCCCTATGAACTCTACGCTTCGGGCTGGCTGAGCGGCGACGGAAAGTCGATTGAGATTTCGATGGAAGTGCGGAAGGGAACTGGCTCTCCGTTCCATGTTTATTCGCCGGGGAAATCGGGCTCGCGGTCTTACGGCATGAAGGCGGGGCAGAGGCTGAACGATACGATTCCGATCGATGGCGGCGCGTATCGTATCTGCATCTGCGGACCGAACGGATTCCTGCGTGAACTGGCCGGTGGCGCCGGCGATCCGCCTCTCGATGTGGATTGCGAATACGCGTCAAACGGCGATCTGAATCTGGTACTGACGAATCGCGATTCGAATGAGTCTCATGATCTGCAGGTTGTCGATCGTTCTTACGGTTCGGGCACACAAAAGATATCTCTGAAGGCCGGCGAGAAGCGGACGATTCCGCTGAGCCTCGCGAAGAGTTTTTCCTGGTACGATTTCTCGGTGACGGCCGGCCGTTTCGAGCGCCGTTGTGCAGGCCGAGTGGAAACCGGCAAGCCTGGCTACAGCGATCCGGCGATGGGGCGCCATGCTTGACGAAGCGCGCGCCGCCGTTCAGGGCGCGAGGCGAATCGCGGTGCTGACAGGCGCGGGGGTATCGGCGGAGAGCGGCATTCCGACGTTCCGTTCCAACGGCGGATTCTGGAGGAACAACCGGTTTCAGGATCTCGCGACGCCGGAGGGCTTCGCGCGCGATCCGAAATTCGTCTGGGAGTGGTATGAGGAACGCCGCCGTGGCATTGCGGAGACGCGTCCGAACGCCGGGCACCAGGCGCTGGCGCGGATCGAGGAACACACGCCGGATTTCACCCTGATCACCCAGAACGTGGACGGCCTGCACGACGCCGCGGGATCGAAAAACGTCATCAAACTGCACGGCGATATCTGGATTCTCCGCTGCACGAAATGCAGAGCCGAACGTATTTCGCGCGACGCGCTGAACAATCTCCCGCCGTATTGCGAGTGCGGCGGGATGCTGCGCCCCGGCGTCGTTTGGTTTGGTGAAGATCTGCCCGAGGGCGCCATGGAGCGCGCCGCCGATGCGGTTCGTCGCGCGGAGGTTCTGATTGTGGCGGGAACTTCGGCGCAGGTTTATCCGGCCGCGGGTCTGATCCCGCTCGCGCTCCGCAGCGGCGCGACGGTAATCGAGATCAATCCGGAAGAGACGGATTTCTCGGACGAAGTGACAATCGCGCTGCGCGGCAAATCCGCGGAGATCCTGCCGCAACTGGTCTGACCGTGTATCGAGGCCGCTTCGCTCCATCGCCCACCGGGCCGCTGCATTTCGGATCGCTGGTTGCCGCGCTGGCGAGTTATCTGGATGCTCGCGCGGCGGGCGGCGCCTGGCTCGTGCGAATGGAAGATCTCGATACGCCGCGCAACGTTCCTGGCGCGGATGAAGACATTCTGCGCACGCTCGAGCAATTCGGGTTTGTCTGGGACAAGCCAGTGGTCTGGCAGAGCCGGCGGCTGGAGTTGTACCGGGCAGCGTTGAATCGGCTCACGGCGGCGGGGCTCGCCTATCCATGCAGTTGTTCGCGGCGGGAGACAGGCGGCGGACCGTATCCGGGGACATGCCGCAGCGGTCCGCGCGATCCGGGTCGTCCGCTTGCGTGGCGCGTGCGGGCAGACGATGACGAGGGCGATTTCATCGTGCTGCGCTCGGACGGCATCTTCGCTTATCAGCTTGCGGTGGTTGTGGATGACGGCGCGCAGGAAATCACCGATGTGGTGCGCGGCGCCGATCTTCTCGATTCCACCCCGCGCCAGCTTTATCTGCAGACTCTGCTCGATCTGGTCCATCCGCGATATCTGCACGTGCCGGTGGCGCTGAATGAGGCAGGCGAAAAGCTCAGCAAACAAAACCACGCGCCGCCACTCGATCGCGCGAATCCCGCGCGCGAGCTACGCGATGCGTTACGCTTTCTCGGGCAGCGCGATGTGGATTCGGCGAAGCCGGAGGAAATTATGCGGGAAGCGATTCGGAACTGGAACCCGCCCCACTTTAAGCGGGATGAGCGGCGCGGATAATGCGATCGCGCACACCAGCCCATTCGGGCGTATCGGGCGGCAGTTCGATGGCGATCCAGTCGTAGCCTTCCTGATCGAGCTCATGCATCCGCCGATACAGGGTCTCCGCCGCCGCTGCGGGATCTGCGGGCAAATGCAACTCAACGCCTCGGCCCGTTGACGGACGCGCGCCAATGACGACGCGCGTGCGCGGGCTGTAGTGTTTCGGGTGCTGTCCCGGCGATTCCGCGCCACCGCCGGTTTCCACCGGCCCGATCACCTCTTCGATCTGCGTCTGCGAAACCATGCCAGGCCGCAGGATGCGCGGCTTCGGTCCCGCGAGCGAAATGACGGTGCTTTCGATTCCCACCGCGCACGAACCGCCATCCAGAATGAAATCGACGCGATCGCCCAAACCTTCCCGCACATGCTGTGCGGTCGTCGGCGAGAGCTCGGTGAATCGATTGGCGCTTGGCGCCGCGATCGGAATGCCCGCCGCCTGAATCACCGCGAGCGCCAGAGGGTGCGAGGGCATTCGTAGCGCAACACTCGGGAGTCCAGCCGTCACCGCATCCGGCACGCTGCCGTCTTTCGGCACGATGATGGTCAACGGCCCAGGCCAGAATCGCGCCGCCAGCGCCTCCGCTTCACGCGGCCAATCCTTCGCAAGACCCCGCGCCATCGCCACATCCGAAACATGCACAATCAGGGGACTCGAAAGCGGACGCCCTTTCGCTTCGAAGATGCGGCGTACCGCGGCATCGTCAAGCGCATTGGCTCCGAGCCCGTAAACGGTCTCCGTGGGAATAGCCACCAGCTTGCCGGCGCGAAGCAGTTCGGCTGCGCGAGCGACAGCGTCCACTAATCCTCCGTATCGTCCGCGCCGGTGCCCGCGGTGCGGCCGGTCTTGCGCCAGACCAGATACGCATGCTGCAGCTCTTCGAGATCGCCATCGAGCACGCGGTCCACATCGCCGATCGCCAGCTTCGTGCGATGGTCTTTGATCATGCGGTAAGGCGCGAGTACGTAACTGCGAATCTGGCTGCCGAAATTAATTTCGAGCTTCGACGCTTCGGTCTTGCGTGTTTCCTCGCGCTTCTTCTCCAGCTCGTGCTCGTAGAGCCGCGCGCGGAGTTGCTTCATCGCGCTGTCGCGATTCTTATGCTGCGAGCGCTCATTCTGGCACTGCACCACGATCCCGGTGGGGAAGTGCGTGATGCGCACGGCGGAGTCCGTCATATTGACGTGCTGGCCGCCCGCCCCGCCGGCGCGGAACGTATCGATGCGCATATCTTCCAGACGGATATCGATCTTGATCTCGTCATCGATCTGCGGAAACACGAAAACCGACGCGAACGAAGTATGACGCCGCGCGTTCGCATCGAATGGCGAAATGCGGACCAGGCGATGGACGCCGATTTCCGACTGCAGCAGGCCATACGCATTCAGTCCATTGACTTCGAATGTCGCCGACTTGATGCCCGCGCCTTCACCTTCCAGACGGTCTGTAATCGCGGTGCCGAATTTGTTGCGCTCGCACCACCGGAGATACATGCGGAGCAGCATCTCGGCCCAGTCCTGCGATTCAGTGCCGCCGGCGCCAGGGTGAATCGTGACGATCGCGGAAAGCTGCGCGTTCTCGCCCGAAAGCAGCATCTGGGTTTCGAGCTTCGTCAGCACTTCCGCATAATTCTTCATCTCGCGGCGGAGATCGCCGGAGACGTCCTCGCCCTCGCGCGCGAGCTCGAAAAGCGTATCGAGATCTTCCGTCATGCGCGAGACCTGCCCGTCGGATTCGACGGCCTCTTCGAGGCGCTTGCGGTCCTGCATGACCTTCTGGCTGCGTTCGGGATTCGACCAGAAGTCAGGTTCGGCGATTACCTCACCGAGTTTTTCGATTTCCTTTATCTTTTTGGCTGCGTCAAAGATAACTCCGGACGGCAGATGCCTGTTCACGGAGCGGCGCGTATTCGCGGTCGAGTTCTTCCAGCGTCATAGGTGGGAACCCCCATTTTACAGGAGGGTACTGGTCCCCTTTCGTAGTACAACCATGGTTCACCAAACATTAAAATCGCCGAGCCATAGTAATTTTTGTCTCATTTCGCGCCACTCCATATGCGATCGGAGGAGGTTTCATGCGGAAGATAGGTTTTGGCGCGTTATTGGGATTGGCCGCGCTCTCGGGCGCTGTGCTGCAGGCCCAGACGGTTACCCTCGCGCCAACGGGTTACATTACAGCCGGACCGTCCGGTACCGTGCAGTTTCAGGCGACGGTCACGGGCTATACCGGCGATATGAAGATTGTGTGGATGGCCGGCGGCAAAGTCGGCGGTAATGCCACGGTCGGCACAATCACTCAGGACGGGCTCTACACAGCTCCGGCCACGATAACAACTCCGGGTATGACGCCCGTGATGGCGGCGCTCGGCGGAAACACGAAGTATTCCGCGACGGGCTATGTCTATCTGCTGAAACTGGGGCCAACGATCACCTCTGTCACTCCGAGCCCTTTGCCGAGCGGCACGCAAAACGTAACGATTACCGGCATCGGATTTGAGTCCGGCGCGGTCGTCTCCGAGAACGGCGTTGCGCTGACGAACAAGTCACTCAACTCCACCACCATCACGACGACCGTCTACAACGCGCCGACCGTCACCACCGCCAGCTTTTCTGTGCGCAACCCCAGCTCGATGTATGGACCGGCATTCACGATACCGGTGAGCGGAAAATCCAGCGGCGGCAGTGGCGGAGGAAGTAGCGGAGGCAGCGGCGGTGGAGGCGGTACGACGGTGAAAGCCCCGGTCATCTCGCCCAACATGGCCACTGTGATTTTGGGAGCCACACAGCAATTCACCGCCTCGGGCGCGACTTCGTGGACGGCCGTCTCAGGAACCGTGACGTCCAGCGGCCTGTATACCGCGCCTGCGGTCATGCCGGGCTCCGGCTCGGACACGGTGACCGCCACGAACTCCGCGGGCAGTTCCACCGCGACGATTTCGCTGCTCACCAACATCCCGCCGACTGTAACCGACGCCGGCGCCTTGCCTCTTCCGCTGGGCGTGTTTTCCACCACCGTGTCCGGAACCGGGTTCACCGCGAAATCCGTCGCGCAACTCAATGGCCTGAATCTGACCACAACATTCGTGAATCCCACGACGCTCACCGTCAATGGTTTCGCGGGACCCACAACGCCGGAAAATCTGACGGTGGCGAACGGGCCGCTGGTATCGGCGCCGCTCTCGGTTCCGGTAGGCGTGCAGAATCCAATGGTTTCGGCTTCCGCCGCGCGACGTTTTCTGGAACAGGCGGCGTTTGGCCCCACTCCGGCGGAAGCCGCGCACGTGCAGACAATCGGGTTCGACGCGTGGCTCAACGAGCAACTCGGGATGCCGGTGATCTCAAGCTACATGGGCGTCAGCGGCAGTCAGGGCGGCCTGCCGAATGCGTTCCTCGCTAACGCCGTCACCAACGCCGATCAGCTTCGCCAGCGCGTCGCATTCGCACTGAGCCAGATCTTCGTTGTCTCCATTACCAAGCTGATCTGGAATGACGACGTCGCGCCCTACGAACAGATACTTCTGAATGACGCGTTCACGAACTACCGCCAGATCCTGGGCGACGTGACGCTCAGCCCCGCGATGGCCGACTATCTCGACATGGCGAACAACGCAAAAGCGAATTCGCTGAAGGGCACGGCGCCGAATGAAAATTACGCCCGTGAAGTCATGCAGCTTTTCAGCATGGGCGACGTGCTGCTGAACCAGGACGGCACCGTTCAGATCGATCCGGCGACGAGTTCTCCCGCGCCGTCCTATCTGCAGCCGAATATCACCGAACTGGCCCGTGTGCTGACGGGCTGGACTTATACGCAGCCCAACGGAACAGTGGCGTGGGGCGGCTACATCAATTCGAGCAAGCCGATGGGTCAGGTCACTTCGATGCACGATTTCGGCTCGAAGGCGCTGCTGAACGGCTATGTCGCGCAGGCGAATCTCACCATGCAACAAGATCTGGATG
>CAZWTH010000057.1:0-12368 GCA_964636715.1 uncultured Solibacteraceae bacterium
CGCTCCGCATCGAACCCGATCGTATCGCCCGGCGCAACATGTACGTTCTTGTCGAGAATCGCCCGCTTCACTTTCGCGTGCCGTCCGATATCCACGTTGTCCATCAGAACGCTGTCTTCCACATAAGCGCCTGTGTGGACGCGCACGCCGCGGCTCAGCACCGAACACTTGACGCGTCCGCCGGAAAGAATGCACCCGCCGGAAACTACCGAATCGATCGCCTCGCCCCGGCGGCCTTCTTCATCGAAGGCGAATTTCGCTGGCGGGTCCGGGAAGCTGCCCGTGCGCAGCGGCCAGCGCCGGTTATAAAGATTCAGCGCCGGATTGACGGCCCGCAGATCCATGTTGGCTTCCCAATAGGCGTCAATCGTCCCCACGTCCCGCCAGTAAATCGGCTGGTTCGCGGGCTCGCCTGGAATCCGGTTCGTCTGGAAATCGTATGCGTATATCGCTTCGCCGCGCGACGTCATGCCGGGAAGAATGTCCTTGCCGAAATCGTGCGAGCTGTTGGGATCGGCGGAGTCGGCGTGCAGCATGTCGAGCAGCGCCTTGGTATCGAAAATGTAATTCCCCATCGACGCGAAAACATGTCCCGGGCGGCCCGGAATCGTGGGCGCGTCCGCCTTTTTCTCATGGAAGGCGTGGATGCGATTTTCGTTATCGGCTTCGATGACGCCGAACTCGCTCGAATACTGCTTTTCCACCGGAATCGCCGCCACCGTGCACACCGCGTTCATCTTGATATGGAAGTCGATCATGTGGCCGATGTTCATCCGGTAAATGTGATCCGCGCCGAAAATCGCCACCACGTCCGGAGCCGCCTGCTCGATCAGGTTTACATTCTGGTGAATCGCGTCCGATGTCCCCTGGTACCAGGTTTCATTGCGCGAACGCATCTGCGCGGGCACCGGAATGATGAACTGGTTTTTATTCAGCCCGCCCATCTGCCAGCCTTCGTTGAGATGCTGCAGCAGGCTCTGACTGCGGAACTGCGTCAGGACGTAGATCGAAAGGATCCCCGAATTGACGAAATTGCTCAGCACAAAATCGACGATCCGGTATTTGCCCCCAAACGGAACCGCCGGTTTGGCGCGTTCCTTCGTGAGTGGATAAAGTCTGGTGCCCTTACCGCCGGCGAGAATGATTCCGAGCACGCTCAGTTGCATGGTGAACGCCATTTTGTCAGCCTGCGGACAAATTGGCAAGTCCACAGATGCCGATCGCGGTCAGAGTGGTAGCAGGTTTACTTCCAGTCCTGCGCCAGCCGGACAAAACTGGCGATCGGAATCGCCGTCGGTCCCTTTGGCATCCAGGGCTTCGAATCGTCCAGCCATGCCGTGCCGGCGATGTCCAGGTGAATCCACGGCGTGTCTTCCACGAATTCGCGCAGGAAAGCCGCGGCCGTGCAGGCGCCTCCGTCGCGGCCGCCGATGTTGCCAATGTCCGCGTAAACGGTCTTCAGTTGCTCCCGGTACTGATCGTTGACCGGCATGTGCCACATTTTTTCGCCGGAGTTCTTCGCCGCCTCATTCCAGCGGGCGAGGAATTCATCGTTGTTTGTGAACACGCCGGTGAAATGATGCCCGAGCGCTACCACGATTGCTCCGGTGAGCGTCGCGGCATCCACCAGATGGGTCGCGCCGAGTTGCTTTGCGTACGTGATGGCGTCCGCCAGGATCAGGCGTCCTTCCGCGTCCGTGTTCAGAATTTCGATGGTCTTGCCGGAAAGCGACTTGACGATGTCGCCGGGCCGCTGCGCCTTTCCACCCGGCATATTTTCGACGGTGGGGATGACGCCGATGACCGCGACCGGCGGCTTCAGCCGGGCAATCGCCTGCATGGCCCCGATCACCGCGGCCGCCCCGCACATGTCGTACTTCATCTTTTCCATGTCCTGCGCGGGCTTGATCGAAATGCCGCCCGTGTCGAACGTCACGCCCTTGCCGACGAGGGCCAGTTTGGAGGAAGACGTTGCCTTCTCCGGCTTGTACTCGATTACGATCAGCGCGCCCGGTTCGGCGCTTCCCTGCGCGACCCCCAGCAGGGCTCCCATGCCGAGTTGCCGCATGCGGTCCGTATCGAGTACGTCGCAGGCGAGGCCATTCGCCTCCGCCATCGTGCGCGCGCGATCGGCGAGCGCGCGCGGCGTCAGAACGTTCGGGGGTTCCACCGAAATATCGCGCGTGAGATTGGCGGCCTCGCCGATCGCCTGACCCGCGGCGAGCGCGGCCTGCAGGGCGGGGGAGTCTCCGCCCGCCAGAATCGTCAGATTCTCGATCGTGCGCGATCCATCCTTGTCGGCCGATGTTTTCAGCAGGTCCGGTTCCCAGACGCCCTCGACGAATGCCTGTGCGGCTGCCGAGACGTACTCGGGGGAATCGAAGTCCGCTTCCAGCGCAATTGCGACGTTCTTCGCGCCCTTACCTTTGAGGAGGCGCGCAGCCGAGGCGGCCAGTTTCCAGAACGAGGCCGTCTCCAGTTTCTCGCGCTTACCGGCCCCGGCCACGAGCACGCGGCGAGCTTTGAAGCCAGCGGGACTGTGGAGCAGCGTCATCTCCAGAAATTTTCCGGCGATCTCTCCGGAATCCCGAAACGCGGCCGCCGCCGGCAGATCCGTGCGGGCGGAGTCTTCAAATTCCAGCAGGATCAATGCATCGCATTCCAGCCCCGAACGATCCGGTCCCGCGAGTTTCAGCTTCATACGTATAGAGCCCCCTAAAAACCTGCTTTGCTTTTTCGGATCGCCTCGCGGGCTTCCTCGCGGTCGCTGCGCTCCCGCTCAGCTTCGCGCTTGTCGTGGAATTTCTTGCCCTTAGCGACGGCTATCTCGCATTTTATCCTGCCGTTCTTCAGATAGAGTCGCGTGGGCACCACGGAAAGGCCTTTTTCGCGCGTCTCCGTGGAGAGCCTGTCAATCTCCCGGCGATGCAACAGCAGCTTGCGCGGGCGCGTCGGCGTGTGGTTGAACCGGTTGCCATGGCTGTACTCGCTGATGTGCGCGTTCAGCAGCCAGGCCTCGCCTTTTTCCACCGAAGCGTAGGCGTCCCGTAACTGGACCTTACCCGCTTTAGCCGCCTTCACTTCAGTGCCGGTCAAAGCGATGCCGGCTTCGTAGCGGTCCAGAAGGAAGAAATTGTGACCGGCCTGACGGTTATCGCTCAGCGTTTTGGAGGGATCGAATTTGGTCGCCAATCTTTCTTCTCAACGCCAGCGGGCGGTCACGCGTCAGACTTTTCGTTAGGCCATGGACCGGAAAGGCTTTCCGGGCATGAAACGGGACTTCCTCAATGATATCGCCATTCAGTGGAGACGCGCGGATAAAAACGGGTGGTTGCGTAGATAAGATGAGTTTTTTCAAACAGTTGGCTGCGGTTGTTCTGGCCGCGTATATGATTCTTCCTCCCGCGCCGCTCCAGGCGGGGACGCGCAAAGGCGATAAGCTGCGCAACCAGGCGCGCGTCGAGGAGACCAAAGGCAATCTCCAGAAGGCGCTCGATCTCACAACGCAGGCGCTCGATACGGATCCGGCCGACCCGGCCTACATCCTCCAATTGCATCGGATCAAGTTTGAGCTGGGCATCCAGCACCTGACCGCGGGCCGCAAGCTTCGCGACGCCGGGAAACTGGATGAATCGCTGGGCGAATTCCAGAAGGCTTACGATACCGACCCGGCGTCCGATATCGCGGCTCAGGAAATTCGCCGGACGCAGGACATGATCGACCGCGTACGCGGCGGCGGTAAGGCCAGCGCCGATTCCAAAAACGACGCTCTCACTCCCGCCGATCTTGCCCGCAAAGAGCAGCAGGCCCGCACAGACGCGTTGAAATCCGTGCCGTTTCTGAAGCCGATGAATCCGGATCCGATCGATCTCAAGATGAACAACCGGCCACGTACGCTCTTTGAAACGCTGGGTAAGCTGGCCGGGATCAATGTTCTGTTCGATCCGGATTACAATACGCAGCAGACGATCACGCAGTCGGTGCAGATCGATCTGGTGCATACCACGGTGGAAGCGGCGCTCGACCAGCTTTGCCTGGTCACGAAGTCGTTCTGGCAGGCGCGCGACCAGAACACGATTTTCGTCAGCGTCGACAATCGTAATAATCGTCAGGCCTACACCGAGCAGGTGGTGAAGGTTTTTTATCTGACCAATCCCACGACCGCCCAGGAAATTCAGGAAATGCTGACCGTGCTGCGCACGGTTTTCGATATCCAGAAGGTTTTTAACTACACGTCGCAGAATGCGCTGGTGGTGCGGTGCGATGCCGACACCATGGCGCTCGTCGAAAAGGAAATCGCCGACCTCGATAAGCCGCGCAGCGAAGTCCTGGTGGACGTGATGGTGATGCAGGTCAGCAGCACTTACAGCCGGCAGTTCGGAATGGGGCTGAACGGGATCAATACGAATGCGTATTTCTCGCCGAGGGCCAGTATCACAACGCCGCCTTCCACGACGGCATCCACGACCACTTCCAATACCACAACGCCGACCATCACCAACAGCGGCAGCAATACAACGGCGCCATCGCCGATTCCGCTTTCGCAGTTGGGTCACATTTCCACGTCCGATTATTCGATCACCAATTTGCCGGGCGCGACGTTTGAAGCCATGCTGAGCGATTCCACCACGCGTGTCCTCCAGGCGCCCCAGATCCGCGCGACTCATAATGCGAAATCGTCCATCAAGATCGGCGAGAAAATCCCGATCGCGACCGGCTCGTTCCAGTCGGCAGTGGGCGCGGTCGGCTCCCTGCCCGCCGCCAACACACAGTTCACGTTCATGGATGTCGGCGTGACGATGGAAATCACGCCGCAGGTACACGACAATAATGAGGTTTCGATGACGGTCGATCTCGACGTATCTCAGGTGCTCGATCGCATTGACGTCGGCGGCGTCTCGCAGCCGGAAGTCGCGGATAACAAGGTCACCGCGCAAATCCGCCTTCGTGAAGGAGAGGTCAACCTCATCGGCGGGATCATTCAGGATACGAACCGCAAGAGCATCTCGGGATTACCGGGCCTTTCCAGGATTCCGGTATTGGGCCGCCTGTTTGGCGGCGAAGATGTCGATAAGAACAGAACGGAGCTGGTGATCGCGCTGATCCCGCATATCATCCGCGGGCCGGAGATTACGGCATCGAATTTGAAGGGTGTGGCGTCCGGTACCCAGGGTCAGATCCGGGTCAGCTATGACAACGCGAAGCTCAATCAGGAGCTGGGCGATGAATCCCCGGCGGCTCCGGCCGCCGCGCGGGAGCCGCTGGTAGTTCCTCCTTCCACGGCGCCCGCTGCGCCGGCGAATGCAGGAGTTCCGCCGGTGACTGCCCCGCCTGCAACTGCTCCGCGGGTCAATACGCCTCCAGCGGCTGCTCCGGCTGCAACTGTTCCGCGGGTCAACGCGCCTCCAGCGACTGCTCCTCCGCTGATGGCGCCGCCTGCTGTGATGCCGCAGATCACGGCGCCGCCAGCGACAGCCCCTCCGGCCACCGCTCCTCCAGCGACTGCTCCTCCGGCTACAGCCCCTCCGGGGATACCCCCGCCATTCGGGCGCACGGGCGGTGACCGGTAACGTGAAGAGAACGGACGATCGCGGCATGACGCTGATCGAGCTGATCGTGGCTTTCACGATTCTGCTCACGTTGACGTCGATGGCGGTCCCGCTGGCGCGCTCGCGTGTCCGGCGGGAGAAGGAGCGCAATCTGCGGATCGCTCTCGAAGATATGCGTCACGCGATCGACAAGTATAAGGATATGGCGGATGCCAACAAGCTCGGCCCGCAGGACGGCGTGGATACGTTTAATTATCCGAAGACGCTGCAGTCGCTCGTGGATGGCGTGAAGGGGGCCGGGGCCACGGCCGATGTAAAGGTGAAATTCCTCCGCCGCATTCCGCTCGATCCCATGACGAATTCCTATGAATGGGGCATGCACAGCATGCAGGATGATCCCGACAGCACTGGCTGGGGCGGGCAGAATGTGTTTAATGTGTATACCAAAAGTCTCGATAAGGCTGCCGATGGAACGCCCTATTCACAGTGGTAGCCGCCGCGCGGGCTTCACGCTCATTGAGTTGATGATCGTGATGGCCGTGATCGTGATTTTGATTTCGGTCGCGATACCGTTCTATCAGAAATCGATCGTCCGCGCGAAAGAGACGGTGTTGCATAGCAACCTTTCGGCGATCCGCAATGCGATCGACGAGTATTCCTACGACAAGCAAAAGGCCCCGCAGACCATGCAGGATCTCGTGACGGAGGGATATCTCCGGGAGATACCCAAAGATCCGATCACAGGTAATAATGAATGGCGCGAGATTCAGGAGGACGCCAGCCAAAGCGTCGATTCGAGCGAGCCGGGACTGTTCGATGTTCGCAGCGAATCGTCCAAAATCAGCCTCGAAGGCACCCCGTATTCCGACTGGTAGGCTAAAACTACAATGATCGGGGCGCGCGATCCCGCGAGGTTTCACGCCGCTCTGTGAACTTAGCGCCGTTTGAGGACCTTTCAGAAGATAGAAAAGCTTCTTTTGATTTTTGCTTGACTCGCTTTGGTGGCTTTGGTAACATACGGTTTTACTTGCATTCTTAGATAAACGGGTAGCGACAACGTAGTCAGACCATATAAGATCGCGCCCTCTGAGTTGTAGTGCCACAAGTCTTCTCCCTGAAAGGGAAGACGAACGAGCTTTATCTCCGCCCGACACGGAGAAGTTCCCCAAGTATTACGAACAGGATTCGTTGCAGTTGAGGCTCAGGTGGACGGAACTTCGACCGATTCAATTTTCTTCTAAAAGGAACTCCCAAAAGGACAAAAAAATGGCAGATTTGAAAACTAAACTGGGCTTGCTTGCCGGCGTGGCGGCGTTGTGTGCTGGCTCCGCGTTCGCGCAGTCAGCTCCAACCCTTGATCCGAGTATTACGTTCGCGGCCCAATATATCCGGGCGGAAGGTACGACGGAAAAGCTTCCGCAGACCTCGTATAACGTCACCAATGCGGTGAACGGGACTGTCGGTTTCACGGTCAATCTTCCGGCTGGAACAACGATTACCAGCAAAACCTACGGCTCCAGCACCCCCAAGACTTCGGAAGTTACTGCGTGGACAAATGATGCTCCGCTCGTCCTTGTTTCGGGCACGGTGTCCGGGAACCAGGTGATCTTTAGCGGCATCGCGACCACCACGGCAACGACTAAAATCACCGTCGACAATATCCGCATTGACGCGACGGCGTTCCCTGTGGTCGCTGGTGGCACCGGAACTCCGATCAGCGAATTCGGTGTTCTGACGAGCGGGGGCTCGAATGTGTCGATTTCCGGTACGTTTGTGGCTGCCTATGTCACTCCTGGCGTCACGGGTATCAAGGCCAGCGGTACGGCTGCGTCTAACACAGTTTGCACTGCGGTCGCCGCTGGTACCACTCAGTTCACCGTGAACTTTGCCGAAGCTTTCTCGAAGGCTTTCAAGACACTGGCCGAAGAAAGTGGCTCAAACGCCAGCGCTCCCGCCGACAACGGCACCCGGCTTCAGATCGTTTTCACGAATGTTCCTAAAAACGTGAAAGTGTACGTGCCTCTTTCCGTCGGTTCAGATACGGCCGGCCACGCTGGATTCCTGACGCTGATTAAGGACGCCACTGTGGCTACCGCCCCGGGTAACGCTGTGACGGCGGCTTCTGGTGGCCCCGCTGGCCTCGGTGCCGTCTCGCTCACCTTTGCCACAGGTGCTACTGTCGGTTCGGGTACCGCTTACTATGAACTGACCACGCCCACCGCTCCAGGTGTCTACGAAAACTTCCCTGTCGCGGTCTCGTTCGTTTCGGATGCCGGCGCCGTCGCTCCGTCGACCGCCGTAATTGCTACCGTGGGCTTTGCCGCGACCGGTAAGGTTCCGAATTTCTCGACCAGTGTCGATTCGGCCGCCGTTACAGGCAGCACCTATAGCCCCTGCTCCACGTACCTGCTCTTCCCGTACGTGACGGACGTGGTGGACTTCGAGACCGGTCTTGCGATTTCGAACACCTCGCTCGACAGCCTCGGCACCAGCGGTGCCAGCCTTGCTTCAAAGCAAACGGGTGGCTGCACGCTGAGCTTCTTTGGTAACAAGGATTCCAACGGCAATGCGGGCACAAATCCTCCCGACGTCCCGACTGGCGCGATTGCTGCTGGCACGACTTGGGGCGGCGTACTGAGCACCCTGACCAATCAGGATAACTTCACTGGCTACATGATTGCGAACTGCAACTTCCAGTACGCGCATGGCTTCGCCTACATCTCGTACGGTCCCGGTGGCAGCATCGGTGCCGCGATGGGCTACGTTGCATCGCCTCTCAACGGCTCGGCCACGACCCGTTCGGTCGGTGTTGGCGCTTCCGAAAGCCTCGGCCAGTAACAACACGAACAACGCTTCAAACAAAACGGGGGATGAGCGATTCGCTCATCCCCCGTTTTGCTGTTTTTCTACCTGAATCTTCGCTTCTTATTTCGTCTTCACATCAATTACGAACTGCTGAATCGGGTCCGCGGCGATTGTAATCTTACCCGCCGGCTTTGCTCCTCCCACTGTCTTAAATGTCACGGTGCTTGTCTCACCCGAGGCCGGCTTTTCCTTGTCTATTGTCACGGCCAGCCCAGGCAGACCGCCGGATGCCAGCTTCACATCGATTGCTCCCGGCATATGATTCGTGATGGTGACCGTCGACGCGCCGCCATCTCCGTTGAGCTCTATCGACGTTCGATCAATCGTGACGAGACCCGAAACTTTGGATGGATCGATTCCGTTCAGTCCAGGAAGCGGGGGCGCCTGCAGTTTCGAACTCAAATCCCCGATGTGCCACTTCCCGAAGGGCGTATTTATGTCGGCGTTCTGAACCAAATACCAGCTCCACTGGCCGTTATCGAGCTTCCACGTCGTCGCCGAGGTCGAGCTGAAGTTCATGGCCCCGACAACGGGACTTCTCATCGTTGTGGTGAGATTGACTTTGACGACGGCGTGAACTCCGTCCGGATCGATGTCCACTTTCTCAATGTGGAACTTCAGAATCTCCGGTTTCCCGGTGTTGTAATAGAAATCCTTCGTGTCTTCCGCGACGAATGCCTCCGCCTTTCGAAACTCACCGTTGACTTCCAGTTGATAGAACTGGTCCGCCCGGGCCCGAAGCGCCTTCTCTGCGTCGCTCACCTGCGCCGAAGCTGGGTGAACGCACACAATCGCCGCAATCGGCGGAAATAAAAGTCGTCGATCCATACTTCAATTCTAGTGTGGTGTCCCCGATAAATTTTGGCAGTTGCGCTAAAACAGCGTGGGGCAGCCTGTGAAGCTGCGGACTCGCTTTCCAGCGAGTCCAGCCGCCTGGAAAGCCGGCTCGCCGGCAGGAATGCCGTCTAACTAAAACAGGAGACTGGGACGTTTGGGGCGGGGAATCAGGTCGAAGCGAGGATAGCCAGATGGGGCGCGGCCTGCTTCGCGATGTTCCGGTAACGCGAAGCCTCCGAGTCCTGTCCGTTCCTGCCGCAGTAGAGCGAAAGTGCCCAGGCGCTGAGCGCGGCGAGCGCGCCCGCTCCCCGGCCCGCCACTCGCTGCGCCCGCTTCAGGGACTCTTCGTCCCCCTCGCCAACCGCAATCAAAACCGCATCCCGCACGGGCGTGGGCGCCGCTTCCGTCTCCCGCGCCTGATGAGCCAGACGGGCCGCAGTCGCATTGTCACTGTCCTCCAGCAAAGCGATCAGCGCGAGCACATCCAGCCGCCGTGCGCGGTAGAGCGCGGACGCCTGATTCCAGTTCGCCTTCCCCAATTCCTCCCGGGCCCGGTCGTATTGCCCGTAAACCGACGCGGCCAGAGCCGCGAGATCCGCGCCGGCCGCGTCCGCATTGGGAATCTTCCGCGCCTGCGCCCGCAGCAATGAGGCGTGATAGTGATCGATGAGCCTGTCCGGCGTCGATTGCCGGAACATGTTCTCGATCCGGCGCTGATTGAACCAGATGCTGACCCAGATCGCCGTCACCGTGACTGCCAGCACCAGAAACGCGATCGGGATCGCGATATATTTCCCGCGAGCCGCGCTGCCCGCGAGACCCGCCACCAGGATTACGGCGAACACGCCCCCAAGGACCGCCAGCGCGATCGTCTGTCTATGACTGCCGGACATGCTGAAGTTCAACTATACCGAACCGGCGTCTACTGTCCGCCATGCAACCCGAGGCGCGCGAGGACCCGCCGAACCTTCTTCGGAGAAATCGCCAGCCGCCGCGCCACGCGAGCCACTTTGCGCCCCTCATGCTCCCACACCTTCGGTATGACGAGGTCCGCGAAGTCCTCCGTGAGTTGCTGAAAGCTGCGATCCCCCACCACGCCCTGCGACCACGCCTGCAGGCGCGCATCCGGATTCCCGCCGCTCACCACGCGGTTCTTCAGCATCTGCAGATCTTCCCAGATATGATCCTGCACTTCGTTCTTCAGCAGCGCTCCCGCGCGGTCGCAGAGATCGCGCGCCGCGTCGAGAAATCCGACCGCGCTGCCGGCGCTCCCGCCCGATGTATTGCACAGCGTCAATCCCTGCCAGATCAGCGCCCGCGCCTGCAGACGCCGGTTCTCCGTGTGCAGCGAAAGATCCACGGCCTCGGTCGCCGCGTTCAGCGCGAGATGCGCGACCCATGCGGGGTCCTCAATCTCCTCCTCAAGCTTCGTGTTCTCGACCATGCACTCGAGCAGCCGGGCGCGAGCCATCAGGATGTAATCCTTCTTCTCTTCTCCCAGCTTGTACGCTTCGCGCGCCTCGTCATCGGCCCTGGCGAGATCGCCGCTATCGAGATGCAAATGTCCCCGATTCACGCAGACCGTGCCCGCGCCCCGATGATTCGAATGAATCCGGTAAATTTCCGACGCGCGGTCCAGATGCGCGAGCGCGCGGCCACGCAGCATTTCGTAATCGCGGCGCAAATCCGGTTCACTGCGGCGTCTCTGTGCGGCATCCGCATCGATGCGCTTCCGATGCTGCAGCGCCATCAGCCGCTCCACGTAACCCATGTTGGCCAGCGCCCTCGCGAGATTGCGATGCTCCGGGTCCCGCTTCGTATATTCGTCGATCGCGATCGCGAAATGCCGGATCCCGAGATCGTATCGTCCCTCTCGCCTGTACATGCGCCCAAAACTCGACTGGATATTGCCCCGCGTGATGTAATCGTCTGTCGTGGAAAGCACGGCATCGGCTTCGGAAAGCAGCTTGAGGGCGTCTCGCGTTCGTCCCTTCTGAAACACCAGCCAGCTCTCCGCCACCTGCATCGCCGCCGCCATAGGCTTCATTCCGGCTTCCATCGCCAGACGGTATCCCTCCGACGTATGTGTCAGCGCCGCGTCGTATTCGCCGTTCTTGCGATGGCAGCGCGCCGACCAGTAGTGCGCCAGCGAAACGAGCTGCGGGTCGGATACCTCATGCCAGATGGAGAGCACCCGCGTGAAGTTTTCGAGTGCCCGATCGACCCGCTCTTCATTGACCCAGACCATCCCTTCCGCCATCAGGATGTGGAGATAGTCGGTCAAGCGGAGCGAGCCGCGGCGGCCCTTGGGGAAAACCCCCAGACCGTTCTGCACCACGTCGACGTCGCGCCACCCCGCATCGACCCACTGGGCCACATAACAAAGAAGGGGCGCCGAATTCGGATCCTGCGGGTCCATCTGGCCCGGCCTGGACCACAATTCGTCCAGGCGCGCCATTCCGCGGCCAATCTGGCGCTGACCGAGGTCTTCGCGCAAATCGCCGAGCAGATCAGTTGAGTTGCCGAAAACCACCGTGGGACCCATCGTACCAAATCATAGTCCAATCCGGACGGGTAGTCCCCGCCTGCTGGCGCCGATTGAATTGTTACCCGACTTTCCGCTGTACTGAAGCTGGATGGAATTGCGACCGCAAACCTGTGCTCCCTTGCCGCAGCCCCCGCGCATACCTTCCGGCAAAATCATCCTCTTTATGGGCGCTCCCGGCTGCGGGAAAGGCACTCAAAGCTCACTGCTGGCGGACGCGACGGGCATTTCCTCCATTTCGACAGGAGAGATTTTGCGCGAGGCGTCGCGGGAATCCACACGAGAGGGAATGCGGCTTCGTCAGATCATGGCGTCCGGCGGGCTGGTGGATGACGTTACCGTGTGCGATGCTGTTATCTCGCGAATTCGGGCCATGGAGCGAACTTCGGGAAGCCTGATCCTCGACGGATTCCCCAGAACGGTGGCGCAGGCGAAAAAGCTCGGCCGTGTTTTGGAGGCGTTGGGAGTCGACCCGCCTCTGGTGCTTCACCTCGATGTGCCGAACGAAATCCTGGTGCAACGTCTTTCGAGTCGCCGCCAATGCGCGTTGTGTGGCGCGATCTATAGCGTCG
>CAZWTH010000058.1:0-35493 GCA_964636715.1 uncultured Solibacteraceae bacterium
GTTCGTTTCGCGAATCGCCTTGCCGGAACGCCGGCTCAGCACCGTTTCCAGGAACTGCAGCACCGAGGTGTGGTCGAAAACCTGCGAGCAGACATACCCGCCGCGGCTCCACGGCGAGGCGATCACCAGAGGTACCCGAAACCCCAGTCCGATCGAGCTGCCTCGCGCGTCCTGCGGCTTTGCATGTTCCTTGTCGCGTTCGAGAGACCAGTATTCGAGCGCGGCGTCAATCCCCTCCCCTACTTTGCCGGTTTCCGGCCGCGAAGGATCGGGGGCGCCGAAGGGAACGACGTGATCGAAGTACCCGTCGTTCTCGTCGTACGCCAGAATGAAAATCGTCTTCTTCCAGACTTCCGGGTTGTGGGTCAGGATGTTCATGACTTCGGAAACCATCCAGGCGCCATACCAGGGCGCCCCCGGATGGTCCGAAAAATTCTCGGGCGGCACGATCCAGGAGACAGCCGGCAGTTTCCCGCTCTTCACATCCTCGCGAAACTGATAGAGCACGTCGCCCTTCGGGACCTTCAGTTCGCGTTCTGTGTTGCCATCGCGATAACGCAGCGTCGTCAGTTCGCGATAGGCCGGATCACCGGCGTTGGTAGTGAACGCGCGCTCGTGCAGACTGCGATCGCGCGGCGAAAGTTTCGCCCAGGCTTCGTCCGTGTACTTCGCGGAAGTCTCGCCCGCCTTCTTCGCCCACTCGCGATGCGTCTTCGAAAACCGGACGCGGTACTGCTCGAACCACTCGATGGGATTGTCGGTGAAGTTCGCCAGCCACGCGTCGCTTTCTCCCTCCAGTCCGCTCTTGACGCTGACCTCGTTCTGATAAATGCGCCAGGGAATTCCCGCGTCTTCCAGGCGCTCGGGAAACGTGGTCCACTTCGCTTCCGCCCCGTAGTCCACATCGGAGTTCCGCACCATCGCCTGGGACGCTGTATCCTGACTGGTCCGGATTGTCCCCGTCCAGAGATAGAGCCTGTTCGGCGTGGTGCCGGTCAGCGACGAACAGAAATTCTGATCGCAGATAGTGAACGCGTCCGCCAGCGCATAGTAAAACGGCAGATCACCGCGATCGTAGTGGCCCATTGTGAGCGGCATTCCGGCGCACTCCGCGCGGCCGGAAGGCTTGGCGTCGAGCCAGCCGTTGTGATCGCCATGATTCCGGGCGTCGGTCTGGTTCGACCAGGAATGCGGCAGCGACCCAAGCCAGGTGATATTCGTCTTCTGAATATCCAGATGGAAGGGGGCATAGGTATCGCCCGCGGCGTTCGACTGGAGCCAGACGGGATGGCCGTTGGGCTGCGTCATCGCTCGCGGATCGTTAAAGCCCCGCACGCCGCGCAGCATCCCGAACGCATGATCGAACGACCGGTTCTCCTGCATCAGGATGACGACATGCTCGGCGTCGAGCCAGGTCGAGCCGGGGTCGGCGTCGATCGCCGCCGCCTTTTCAACCGATGACAGCAGCGCCGCAGTCAACGCCGCACTACCGGAAAACCGGGCGGTATCGAGGAAAAACTGGCGGCGGGTACGGCTGGGGTCTGGCATGGCTCCATAAGCAGTATATGGGGCCGTATAATTTGCAGGTGACGAAATCGATCCTTTTCGCCCTGCTTCTCGCCTCGGCCGCCTCCGCGCTCGACTTCCGCGACGCGACCGTGGTCATCCCGGCCGGCGCCAGCGTTCCCGAACAGACCGCGGCGAAAATGCTCGGCGAGGAAGTCGTAAAACGAACCCAATTTCGGCTAAAGACTTCCACGACAATGCCTTCCGAGGGCCCCGCCATCCTGATTCGGACAGGAACCGGGCCTGGGCCGGAAGGTTTTTCGCTCACGTCATCGGCGGAAGGCTCGCGGCCGGTCGTCACCGTCCGTGGGGCGGATGACCGGGGCGTCATCTTCGGAACCGGCTATCTGCTCCGCCAATTCAAAATGGAACGCCAGGAGCTGGAGCTCGCCGGAGGGCTGAATTTACAAAACGAACCCAAAATTGCGATCCGCGGCCACCAACTCGGCTTCCGGCCCAAGACCAACAGCTACGACGCCTGGGACGTTCCGCAGTGGGAGCAATATATCCGGGATCTGACGATTTTCGGGACGAATACGATCGAGCTGATTCCGCCCCGGTCGGATGACGCCGCCGATAGTCCCCACTTCCCGCTTCCCCAGATTGAGATGATGGCGGAACAGTCGCGCATCGCGAACGAGTACGCGATGGACGTTTCCATCTGGTATCCGGCGATGGATAAGGACTACTCCGACCCCGCCACCGTGGAGTTCGCCCTGAAGGAATGGGGCAACGTTTTTCAGAAGCTGCCGCGCGTCGACGCCGTTTTCGTCCCCGGCGGCGATCCGGGCCACACAGAGCCGAAATACCTGCTTGCGCTCCTCGAAAGAGAGACGGAGGTGCTGCACCGCTATCATCCAAAAGCTCAGATGTGGGTTTCGCCGCAGAGCTTCGATCAGGCGTGGCTCGACGAATTCTACGGCATTCTGGACAGACAGCCGCCCTGGCTGACGGGCGTGGTTTTCGGGCCGCAGGTACGCGGCAGCATCGAACAGGTGCGGGCGCGCGTGCCGAAGAGATACCAGGTTCGTTTCTATCCCGACATCACGCACAGCCGGCAATCGGAATTCCCGGTGGAGGACTGGGATGCCGCTTTCTCTACAACCGAGGCGCGTGAGGTCATCAATCCGCGGCCGGTTGCGGAGGCCGCGATCTTTCATCGCTATATCGGGTTTTCGAACGGCTTCGTGACCTATTCCGAAGGCTGCAATGACGATTTCAATAAGATCCTCTGGAGCAGTCTCGGCTGGAATCCTGACGCGAAGGTGGAAGACATCGCGCGCGATTACGCGCATTACTTCATCGGCCCCGATATGGCGGACGAATTCGGCAAAGGCATTCTGGCGCTTGAGCGCAACTGGAAAGGACCGCTCGCGACGAATACCGGCGTGGATCAGACGCTCGCGCTGTTTCAGGCGCTCGAAAAGCGCGCCACACCGCAGCAGAAGCTGAACTGGCGTTTCCAGCAGGAGCTCTATCGGGCTTATTACGATGCTTTCGAACGGAAGCGGCTGCTGATCGAAACCGATCAGGAGAAGCGGGCGCTCGAGGCGCTCCGGACTGGCGGTACGGCGGCGGCGCGGAAGATCCTGGATGCTGACGATCTCACGCCCGAAGCGAGGGAGTTGCGGGCGCGCGTGTTCGAGCTGGCGGAAGGGCTTTTTCAAAGCATCCACATGCAACTCAGCGTGCAGAAGTATCAGGCGATTGCGCTGGGCCGCGGCGCGAATTTGGACTCCATCGATTTCGCGCTGAATGACCGAGTGTGGCTGGAAAATGAATTCGCGAAGATCGACAAAGCGCCGCGCAACCGGCAGGCGGCGATGATCTCCCACATTGTCAACTGGACCGATCCCGGGCCTGGCGGTTTCTATGACGACCTGGGCGACACAACGCGCCAGCCGCATCTGGTACGCGGCGAGAGCTACGATCGCGATCCGGATTTTCTGCAATCGGCTTTCATGGGGTTCGGTGATGTGGAGCCCCGCAACGGCGCGCGCGTTTCGTGGTACACCACGGCGGAGACGCTGGGCGAGACGCCGCTCAAAATGCACTATCCGAATCTGGATGCGAAGGCGCACTACGTCCTCCGGGTCGTTTATGGCGGCGATACGCCGGGCATGCAGTTGAAGCTGATGGCGAACGGCAAATATCAGATTCACGACTTCCGCGCGAAGCCGATGCCGCAGGCTCCGCTGGAATTCGAGATTCCGAAAGAAGCGACCAGCGGCGGCGATCTCACGCTCGAATGGTCAAGACCCGCGGGCCTGGGCGGCGCCGGGCGAGGCACCCAGGTTTGCGAAGTATGGCTGATTCGAAAGAACTGAGTCCACGTTACGGCTGGTATGTGGTCGCGATGCTGTGGGGCATCGCGTTCTTCAACTATGCCGACCGCCAGGCGATCTTCTCCGTTTTCCCGCTGCTCCAGCATTCCATGGGGCTGTCCAATGTCGAACTCGGGCTGCTTGGCAGCGCGTTCGCATGGGTCTATGGGCTCGGGGCTCTCTTCGCCGGGAACATCGTGGATCGCGTGCGGCGCAAGACCGCGATTTTGGGCGGTCTTTACGCATGGAGCGCGATCTGCATGGCGACTTCGCTCGCGAGCGGGTTCCGCGGGCTGTTTACGATGCGGGCGCTTGAAGGGATCGGGGAGGCGTTTTACTTTCCCGCGTCGATGTCGCTGGTCAGCGATTATCACGGACCGAGAACGCGATCGCGCGCGATTGGGATTCACCAGACCAGCGTTTATATCGGAACCATTGCGGGCGGTTTTTTTGCCGGTCTGATCGGACAACGCTACGGCTGGCGCTGGTCATTCATCGTGTTTGGCGGTTTGGGAATTCTGCTGGGACTCGTGCTCGCGCGCTGGCTGCGTGAGCCGGTGCGCGGTCAGGCGGAGCAGGCCGAGACGAACGCGAAGCTCTCGCTGGGTGAAACGATGCGAATGATCGTGAGCCAGCCGGGCGCGTTGCTGCTGCTTGGCGCGTTTTTCTGCGCGAATTTCGTGGCGGTGGTTCTGCTGACGTGGATGCCGAAGTTTTTGTTCGACCGGTTCCACATGACGCTGGCGATGTCCGGACTCACGGCTACTATTTACGTGCAGCTTGCCAGTATGGTGGGGTCGGTGTGCGGCGGATGGATGGCGGACCGGTGGCGGGCGAAACGGCGCGGCGGCCGGATGCTGGTCCAGATGGTGGGCGTGCTGGGCGGAGCGCCGTTCGTCGTCCTCTGCGGGATGACGCAGTCGCTCGCGTGGCTGATTGTTGCGCTCACGGTGTGGGGCTTCTTCAAGGGACTTTACGATGCGAATATTTTCGCTTCGGTGTTTGATGTGATTCGTCCGGAGGCGCGCGGTTCGGCGGCGGGGCTGATGAATACGGTAGGTTGGCTGGGCGGCGGTGGGTCGGCGCCGATCGTGATTGCGTGGCTTTCGGGATTGTATGGATTGGGTGGGGCGATTGCGATGGCGGCGGCTGTTTATGTAATTGCGGGGATGTTTTTGTTTTTGGCGGCTCGGTCTACGGAGTCGGCCTGGTAACCCCGAGTTTGTAATGGCTCCGCGCCGGCCGGAAGGCCGGCGTGCAGGGCCGCGAAGCCCCGCCCCACGGAGTAAATTTATTCAGTTGTCAAAGAGCCTGGCGAACGCCGCGGCGGCAGGGGGATCGGATTCTTAATCCGCCGTGTCCTGCCGCCAATGAATCGGATGGTATCTACGGGCGTGTGGATTCCGGTTAGTGTTAGTCAGTCTCCCGGTCTGCGTAGCGCCGTTTCGAATTGCTTTCGCGTTCCATCCTCTGGAGCCACCCACTACGTTTTTCGCCTGAGGGCGGCGTTATCAAACATGTTTGAAAGTTCTCTCGTCGGCGCGATCGCATGGGTCAGGGCCGCAATCCTTCAACGGGATGCCGAGAGTCCAGTTTCACTCGTGTCTGGATGATGTTTTAGCATGGCGTCGAAAAATTCTGGAGGGGGCGCGCCGGTCGCTCTCGGGTGTGAGCTGCTGGTACGAAAGGAGATAGGTGGGTTTGAAAAAAGTTAAAAAAAGTTGTCACCGAAGCAGCGCCGGGCCGTTCATTTCATCGTTGACCAGGAGAGCCATGGAAAAACCACGCGATTCCCATTCGCGCGCGATGCGCATCTTCAGCAGTTGCGCAATCTCGAGCGGACTCATCGGCCGCTCCCAGTTGTAATAGCGCGTGAGGAACCATTGACAGAGCGTCGATCCGCGCAGCCCCCACGGGTCGATTTCCGTGTTGTAGACAATCATCAGCGGCGGCGGGTGAGCCACCAGCGCATCGATGGTGGCCGGGCGGAAATCGGGGATTTCGTGCGTCCGGTGACGCAGCATCAGATAACCGTTGCGGGGCTGCGAGAGCGCGGTGGTCATCGGGAAGGTCGTCGTGACCGGCTGAGCGTAGGTATCGGCGGCGAAGGCGGCCTGGCGCGCGATATCCGTGAACGTCACGAACATCAGATTGTTTTCGAACGGAAACGGATACGGCGGATTGACGAAGTTCGCGGCAATCAATGAAGCCGCCAGGGCGCCGATGGCGATCCGGCGGGTTTTGAGCGTCAGCGCGCCCGCGGCGAGGGCGAAGCCCGCGTAGAGAATCGGCAACACCGGGAGCAGATAGCGTTCGAGGACGGCCCCGCCGAGCACGGTCACGGTCAGGGTTTGAGCGGCCGCGAGGGTCAGGGCGATCCGCCAGGGACGATCCCTCAGGAGCGGCAGTCGCTTCCATGCATAGAGGAACATCGCCGTCCCGATGATGTGGCCCGAGCCGATGAACAGGTAATACACTCGTCGCAGCAGCGCGAAAAACAGGCGCACCGGATCGAGCGTCTCGACGGCGTTATATTGCGTGAAACTTTCGTTCCCGAACCAGTGCCCGGTGAAATGACGCAGCGCGCAGAGCCAGAGCGCGAGAAGCCCGGCCGGCAGCAGAAACCAGAGAGCGTCGCGGCGATCGTCGCCCGGCGCGCGGCGCTCGAACAGCAGCCAGGCGGCGAAAACGAGAGGCGCAATGAGGCCCGTTTCCTTCACCAGCACCAGCACGGCGCACGCGAGGGCGCAGGCGCGAAAACGGTTCTGGAGAAACAGGAGCAGCGCGAGCGCCGTGAAGGCCATCGCCGGCATATCGAGCAGGGCCATCATGGATTGCGCGTAAAAAAGCGGGCACAGGAAAAGCAGCGTGACGGCGAGGAACGCCGGTGTCCCGGCGCTGCCGCGCGAAAGCTCGATGGAAAGCAGGAACGTGACCAGCAGGGCGAAGGCGGCGATCAGCAGCATCGCGACGCGCGCGGTCACGATGGAATATCCGGCAATATGCCACGCCAGCGCGAGCCAGGCCATGACGCCGGGCGGGTGAACGTTCGGGATCGCGCTGTAAGGAATGAGCGCGCCTTTGTGATAGAGATCGGAAGCGGCGGGAATGAACTGCCCGGCTTCGTCCCAGTAATAAGGAAGCTGAAGGAGCGGACCGTGGGCCATCACGAGGAAGAAGGCCACGATGCCGAAGATCAGAAGGTACGACTGGGGCCGGACCTGTCTCCGCGCCGGAACCATCCGGCTATTGCACGAACCCAGCGCCGGCCTTCGGCTCCAGCTTGATCTCGCCGAACGCCGATTCGTATTGATTCACGTTCTGCTGCAGGAGGCCGAGCAGCGCTTTCGCCTGCTGCGGGCTGAGATAGATGCCCTGAAAATTATGGATCTCGACGTGTTCCGGCACCGTCTGATTGATGGTTCCAAACATCAGATAAAAATCCCAGAGGTTCACTCGGATCTGCACACTGTTGGCGTAGGTTTCCCGGTAGTCGGCCGTTTTGTGCAGAACGATCCGGGGAGGGTTCGGTGTCATCGCCCTTCATGGTAGCCTTGCCCGCGTTGCGCCCGCAACCGGCAGGCGGGAGCGGCGACGGTGTTTTCGCCGCCAGCGAAGAGGCCGCGATACCATGCGGTTTCTCCTTTTTTCAAAACCAGCATGACCGCACAGCCGAGAAAAATCCTGGCCGTAATGACCGATCTGTTTTTTTCCGCGAAAATTCACGATATGGCGAAGAAATTCGGCATGACCGTGGACTTCGTGAAGGACAAGGAAACCGTCCTCGAAAAAGTCAAAGAGAAGCCTTCGGTGGTGATCTTCGATCTGAACTTTGACGCGGCGGACCCGCTGGGGCTGATCCGCACGATTAAGGGCGATCCCGAAACGAAGCGGGTGAGCACCATCGGGTTTGTGTCCCACGTGCAGACCGAGCTGAAGCATCAGGCGCAGGACGTGGGCTGCGACATGGTGGTGGCGCGCAGCGTCTTCGCGCAGAATCTGCCGGTGATTCTGAAGCGGCACGCCACCGTGCCTGTGAAATAGCTACGGCTTTACCCAGATCAGCATCGGCATCGGCTGGCTGGTCAGCGCGAAGGTGACGCTCGGGCCCGCGCTGGTGGCGGGCACAGCGAAGGGCCCTACGGGGGCGCCTTTGTAGCTGAGCGTGAACGGCATGGCCGCCGCAGAGGTAGCGGGAGGACCGCAGCCGGCTGAAGCCGGGGGCAGCGCGACGTCTATCTGCAACACGTAACTATTCAGCGCGACCGAATTCCCCGCGATGGTGGGCGCGCAGCCAAAATTCAGATCGGCTACAAAGCTGTTCAGCGTGTCAACGGTGGCTCCGAAGCCGCCCGCGCCGTTCAGAAACAACGACACTTTCGATCCGGCCGCCGCCGGATGGTCGCATCCGTTGATTGAGCCATCCTCATTCAGCGCCAGAGGACGATATCCGGTTTGTGCGGAAGGACAGGAGCTCAGGCTGGATGAGAGGTCAGCGAACAGGCTCAGATTCGGCGTTACGAGCGGGAACTGGCGCTGTGCGCTGCCGCCGTTATAGGTCAATTGCATGGAGGTCCAGATCCGCGACAGACGCGGATCCTGCCGCGGTACCGCAACGTTCAACTGGGAAGCGGATGCGTAAAGCAACTTCGCGGGCGTGCCATCGAATGTAATGGAGACGCCGCCCAGAGACTCTTCCCCAGCGGCGGCGGACGCCGGCGCGGCCGGGCCCAGATTCGATCCGAAGATCGAGATGAGCTGCAGTGGCGCGACTGCGCCTGTGTGCGAAAAATTGGCGCTATCGAGTACGCATGCGATGGACGGTCCGGCGGGCGAACTGGAGAAATCCACGGCGGACAGATACACGCCCTGCTGAAATCCGGCGGTCTGTTTCGCTGGAGACAGCGCGTTCGGCGATTGCGGCATCTCGGGGCCGGGGGTCGGACCGGTCATCCATACCTTTCCGCCCGCCAAAGTGATTCCGGTGGCGCTGGGCGCGGAGCCACTGATCCATTGACCGTCCTGCACATTGCCGTTCGCTGGATCGACCTTCAGGACATAAGCGCTGCTGACAGAGGTGTTGAAGTTGGGCTGGCAGACAGCGGGGATGGAAGAGAAGAAGGGCGGAGTGAAGATTGGCACGGCGGGCCCGGGAAGACCTGGCAGGCCCGTGTTGACGCTGACCGCCATTCCTCCTGCGTAGACTGACCCGGTGGAATCGATTTGAACGCCGCCACCTCCCGCCGGAATGGAGAACAGAAGATTGGCTCCTGCCGGGTCGAGCTTCGAGAGATAGCTGCTCACGCCGTTTGTATTTCCTTCGACGGTAAACGGATATTGCGATTCGAGCAGCGTTCCGGTGACATAAGCATTACCGGCCGTATCGACCGCGAGGCCGGTGTTCAGGGTATTTCCGGCGCGTCCGCCGGGATCGTTGAGCCCGGTGGAGTAAATCAGGCGGGACGCCGACGAATCCGTGCGGGTCACGTGCTGGAGACCGCCGGGGAAGCTGAACCGGCAGAAGCCAAAACAGTAGGAGCCCTGTACGAATTTGGTCTGATACGCGCCCGATGTGGTGGGGTAGTCCGTGGCCGTGCTGCTGCCGGCAACGTAGATATCGCCCGTTGGCCCGAGCGCGATTGAACTGCCGCCGATGCCGGTTGCCGAGAACACCGTTCGCGTGGCGCCGGGATCGATCTCCGTGAGGAACCACTGATTTTTCGAATCGGGCGCGGCATATGCTCCGGACGTCACCGGGAAGCCGCTACCGGCCGCGACTCCGCTGATCAGAATCTGGCCCTGCGAGGTGAGGGCGATCGCTTTCGCGGTGGATGGCGTGGATCCGCCGAGCAGCAGGGAAAAAATCACGACGCCCTGCGCGTTCAGCTTCATCACGAAAGAGCGGGTATCCGTTGGGTCACCGGATGGAGCGACGCCTGGAAACGCGCTGCCGAACACAGGGAAGTTCGGATTGGTGGTCCAGCCTGTGACGTAGGCGTTGCCCGCTCCATCCACGGCAATGGCGGAAATCTGGTCGCTTGCGGCGCTATCCAACTGCGAAAAATAGACGTACTGCGTGGCGTTCGCATTGACCTTGATGACGGCGGCGCCGTTCGCCAGCGTGACGGGATCGGTGATCGCGATGCCAGCGATATAGACGTTGCCTTGCGGGTCTGAGGCGATGGCGGATGGGATAAAGCCGTCGCGCAGGTACGTGGACGTTGCAAGATTGGCTGAGGACGCCACCTGCGCCGCGATCGCCAGGAGAAGAATGAAACGCATACTAAAGTCCGGCTTGTGAAATGAATTTGTGATTGAGGTAGGCGTCGATGGCTTCGGATCCACCCTCTGAGCCGTAACCGGAGTCCTTCACGCCGCCGAATGGGGTTTCGGGGAGCGCGAGGCCGTAATGGTTGATGGACACCATGCCGCTCTCGATCGCGCCGCCGATCAGATTCGCGGTGCGGGCGGATTTGGTGTAGGCATAGGCGGCGAGGCCGTAGGGCAGGCGGTTGGCTTCGTTCACGGCGTCTTCGAAACTCTCGAACGGGATCATGACGGAGAGCGGCCCGAACGGCTCCTGATTCATGACCTTGCTCTCGCGTGAGGGATTCTCGATGACGGTGGGCTGCCAGAAGTAGCCTTTGCTGGCGGGCCGTTCACTGCCCGTCTGCACTTTGCCGCCGTTTTCGACGGCGTCGCCGATGAGATCTTCCATGGCGGCTACGCGGCGATTGTTCGCGAGGGGGCCCATGGTGGTGTCGGGCGCAAGGCCGTCGCCAACTTTGATCTTTTTGCTTGCGCCGATGTACTTATCGACGAAGGCGTCATAGACCTTTTTCTGCACGAGGAAGCGGGTGGGGGAGACGCAGACCTGACCGGCGTTGCGGTATTTGCTGGCGGCCAGAATTTTCGCGGCGACGTCGAGATCGGCGTCGTCAAAGATGATGGCGGGCGCGTGGCCGCCGAGTTCCATGGTGACGCGCTTCATGTGGAGTCCGGCGAGCGCGGCGAGTTGCTTGCCGACAGCGGTCGATCCGGTGAATGAGATTTTGCGGATCACGGGATGCGGGACCAGGTAGTTCGAGATATCGGCCGGAACGCCGAAGACGAGGTTCACGGCGCCGGGCGCGACGCCGGCATCGGCGAAAACGCGGATGAGTTCGGCGACGGAGCCTGGAGTTTCTTCGGGGCCTTTGAGGATGATGGAGCATCCGGCGGCAAGAGCCGCGCTGATTTTGCGGACCGCCTGATTGATCGGGAAATTCCAGGGCGAGAAGGCGGCGACCGGTCCGACGGGCTCTTTGACGACCAATTGATACACGCCTTCGGCGCGCGGCGGAATGACGCGGCCGTATGCGCGGCGGGCTTCTTCGGCGAACCATTCGATAACGTCGGCGGCGAACAGGATTTCGAGGCGCGCTTCGCCGAGCGGCTTGCCCTGCTCCGTGGTCATGATGGGCGCGATCTCTTCGACGCGGGCGCGGATCAGTTCCGCGGCCTTGCGCATGATTTTCGAGCGCTCAAAGGCGGAGATTCGCCGCCATGTGTGAAAGCCTTTTTCGGCGGCGTCGAGCGCGAGATCGAGATCGGACTTTTCGGCTTTGGCGACGCTGCGAACGGGTTCGCCCGTTGCAGGGCTGATTACGGGGAGCGTTTCGCCGCGCAGGCCGGGAGTCCATGCGCCGTTAATAAAGAGGGAAACCGTGGAATTCATCTGTTTCGATATTATCGGAGGCGATCTGCCGGACCAACTGATTCAGCTGCAAATGCTTTCCCTGCACAAGTTGTGGTACAACACCACAATTACTTGTTGACAGGCAGTCACGACACACCGTATATTGACATTGCTGCCGGTTCTCCGCCTTTCGGAGTGAAGAGGGAACCCGGTGCGATTCCGGGGCTGTCCCCGCAGCGGTAAGCAGGAACGAAAGCCGTCATGAAGCACTGGCCGGACGTGAGTTCAGCCGGGAAGCGGCGGCCGGTAGGGGGACGCCAATCCGCGCCTGCGAGTCCGAAGACCTGCCGTCAGCCGGCGATGACGCCGTATTGTCACGAGCCCCGAGGGAAGGGCGTGGCGCCGCTTTTCTGTGCGGTCCCCCTTCCCTGCCGGGCGGAAATGAAGGTACCGAATGGCAAGCGCGGCGAAGCTCCAGCCTGTAGAACTCGAACTCATCCCCGGAATCCACGCAGAGACCCCGGCCACCAGCATGCGGGTGCGCAAGCGGAGTGGCGCGTATGAGCCGGTCTCGGTAGATAAGATCATTCGCGCGATTGAACGGAGCGCGGTGGGGCTGACCGCGATCGATCCGATGCGGGTGGCGATCAAGACGATCGGCGGGGTCTACGACGGTTCGACCACTCAGGAACTGGATTCGCTTTCGATTCAGACCGCGGCGTCGCTGATCGCGGAAGAGCCGGAGTATTCGCGGCTCGCGGCTCGCCTGCTGACGCGGTTCATTGAGAAGGAAGTTCAGAACCAGAATATTTTTTCGTTTTCGCAGTCGATTGAGGCGGGCTTGCAGTTGAAATTGATTTCGCCCACGACGGCTGAGTTTGTTCGTTCCAACGCGCGCAAGCTGAACAGCGCGATCGACGAGCTGAATTCCGACCGTTTCGAATTTTTCGGCATCCGGACGGTATATGACCGGTATCTGCTGAAGCATCCCTCGACGCGCGCGGTGATCGAGAGTCCGCAGTATTTCTTCCTGCGCGTGGCGTGCGGGCTGGCGCAGAACGTTTCCGAAGCGATTGCTTTTTATCAGCTCATTTCGGCGCTGGAATATCTGCCGAGCTCGCCGACGTTGTTTAATTCGGGCACGATGCACTCGCAGATGTCCTCCTGCTTCCTGCTCGATTCGCCGGACGATCATCTGGAATCGATTTACGACCGGTACAAGGACGTTGCGATGCTCTCGAAATTTTCGGGCGGCATTGGGCTGGCGTATCACCGGATTCGTTCGCGCGGGTCGCTCATTCAGGCGACGAATGGGAAGTCGAACGGTATTACGCCGTGGCTCAAGACGCTGGATTCCTCGGTTTCGGCGGTGAATCAGGGCGGCAAGCGCAAGGGCGCGTGCTGCGTTTATCTGGAACCGTGGCACGCCGATGTGGAAGAGTTCCTCGAAATGCGCGACAACACGGGGGACGAAGCGCGGCGCACTTACAATCTGAACCTGGCGCACTGGATTCCGGATCTGTTCATGAAGCGGGTGGAGGCGGATGGGATGTGGTCGCTGTTTGACCCAGCCAAGGCGCCGCAGCTTCCGGATCTGTATGGCGAGGAATTCGAGCGCGCTTATACGGCCGCCGAAGAGGCCGGGCTGTACGAGCGCCAGGTGAAGGCGCGGGATCTCTATTCGCGCATGATGCGGACGCTGGCCGAGACGGGCAACGGCTGGATGACGTTCAAGGACGCGTGCAATCGCAAGTCGAATCAGACGGGGCTGCCGCAGAACGTGGTCCATCTTTCGAATCTCTGCACGGAGATTACGGAAGTGACTTCGCTGAGTGAGACGGCGGTCTGCAATCTGGGGTCGATTAATCTCGCGCGGCATATGAAGGATGGCGCGTTCGATTTCGACAAGCTCGCGGCGACAGTGCGGCGCGCGGTGCCGTTCCTCGATCGCGTGATCGATATCAACTATTACCCGATTCCGGGGACAAAGGTTTCGAATAATCGCTGGCGGCCGGTCGGTCTGGGGCTGATGGGTTTGCAGGACGTGTTCTTTCAGATGAAGATTGCGTTCGATTCGGAAGAAGCGCGGAAGCTTTCGAGCCGGATTCAGGAAGAGATTTACTATCATGCGCTGACTGCGTCGTGCGATCTGGCGGAGAAGGCCGGGCCGCATGAATCGTTCGGGGAAACGCGGGCCGCGAAGGGCGATCTTCAGTTCGACGCGTGGGGCATTACGCCTTCCTCGACGCTGCGCTGGGACGCTTTGCGGGAACGCGTTCGGACGGTGGGACTGCGCAATTCATTGCTGATCGCGATCGCGCCCACGGCGACGATCGCCTCTATCGCGGGCTGCTATGAGTGCATCGAGCCGCAGATTTCGAATCTGTTTAAGCGCGAAACGCTTTCCGGCGATTTCATTCAGGTCAATCGCTATCTGGCGGCGGATCTGAAAGAACTCAATCTGTGGAACGAGGATACGCGCAACCGGCTGAAGCTTTCCGAAGGCTCCATCCAGGGCATGCACGAGATTCCGGCCGCTTTGCGCGAAGTTTATCGCACGGTGTGGGAAGTGCCGATGCGGTCGCTGATCGATATGGGGGCGGAGCGCGGCGCGTATATTGATCAGAGCCAATCGCTGAATCTGTTTATGGAGAGCCCGAATATCGGGCGGCTTTCCTCGATGTATATGTATGCGTGGAAGAAGGGTCTGAAGACGACTTACTATCTGCGGTCGCGCCCGGCATCGAAGATTTCCAAGGCTACCGTGCCCGTGACCAAAGAGAGCGCCATCAAAGCGGTGGTGTGCTCGCTCGAAAATCCGGAATCCTGCGAGGCCTGCCAGTAACACTATGATTCTCGACCCCGGCTTTAACCTCACGCTTCGCCCGATGCAGTACCCCGTCTTCTTTGAGATGTTCAAGACGGCGATCAAGAACACGTGGACCGTGGAGGAGGTGGACTTCTCGACGGACGTGACCGATCTGCGGTCAAAGATGAAGCCCGCTGAGCAGCATCTGATCAAGCGGCTGGTGGCTTTCTTCGCCACGGGCGACAGCATTGTGGGCAACAACCTGGTGCTGAACCTTTATAAGCACGTCAATTCGCCCGAAGCGCGCATGTATCTTTCGCGGCAGCTTTACGAAGAAGCGCTGCACGTGCAGTTCTATCTGACGCTGCTTGATACTTACGTGACCGATCCGCAGGAACGGGCCGAGGCGTTCGCGGCGGTGGAGAATATTCCGTCGATTCGCAAGAAGGCCGAATTCTGCTTCAAGTGGATCGATTCCATCAACGAGCTTCAGGAAATCCGCACGGACGAGCAGATGAAAGCGTTTCTGCTGAATCTGGTTTGCTTCGCGGCCTGCATTGAGGGCCTGTTCTTTTTCGCGGCGTTCGCGTATGTGTATTACATGCGCTCGCGCGGCCTGCTGCAGGGACTGGCAACAGGCACGAGCTGGGTGTTCCGCGATGAAAGCGCGCATATCGATTTCGCCCTGGAGGTGATTTCGACGGTGCGGGCGGAGCGTCCGGACCTCTTCGACGAAGGCTTCAGCCACAGCGTAACCGAGATGCTGCGGGAGGCGGTGGACTGCGAACTGACGTTCGCGGAAGATACGCTGAGCCTCGGCGTCAGCGGACTTTCCATTAACGGCATGCGCGAATACCTGCAATATATTGCGGATCGCCGGCTCGAAGCGCTTCACATCCCGCCGATTTTCGGCTCGCGCAATCCGTTCGACTTCATGGAACTCCAGGACGTACAGGAACTCACGAATTTCTTCGAACGCCGCGTTTCGGCTTATCAGGTGGGCGTGACGGGCGAGGTCGTATTCGCGGAAGAGTTCTGATTCGCGCCGATTTCTGATTCACCCCTGCACGTCTTACCGCCTTCAGCCGTCACCATGTTAGGCTGAAATTGCTTCAGCAGCACGCTCGCGTTGTATTTGGGAAGCCGGTGAGAATCCGGCACGGCCCCGCCACTGTAAGCGCCGAGGATCGTTCAAAGGCCACTGTCCTTCAACGGATGGGAAGGCGAACGGAATCCGATGAAGCGCAAGTCAGGAGACCGGCCTGCGTGATCCGCGGACAATTTTCGTCCGCGGCTACAAATGTTGCGGCGGAAAGGACGGCAGCTCAGGGCTGCCCGAACATGAAAGCATCCAGGATAATTGTGTGCGCGCTCGCGCTGGCGGCGTGCGTTTTTGAGGCATCCGCCGCGGAAGTGAAGGGGATGGTGGTGGACCCTTCCGGAAAAGGAATCGCGGGGGCGCAGGTTGCGGTGGTTGGCGCGCTCGGCGTGATTACGCGCCAGGATACGAACGATCTCGGCGAGTTCGATCTCTACATCTCGCCGCTTTACGAAAACCTGAAAGTGCGGGCGGCGGCGCCGGGATTTGAAACCACAACCGTTCCCGCCGGAACGGCGCTGATCCGGATGCCGCTGGCGGCGGTGAGCGAATCGGTGCAAGTAACTGGTTCCGCGATTGACGCGACGGCGAGCGAACAGGGAACGGCCGTCAGCGTGGTCACCAGCGCCGATCTGCGCGAGCGCAACGAAGCGCAGGCTGTGGATCTGCTGCGCACGCTGCCCGGCATGGTGTTTGCGCAGAACGGCCCGCGCGGATCGGTAGCCGATCTTTTCCTGCGCGGCGGCAACTCCAACAACACGGCGGTGCTGCTGAATGGCGTGCCGCTGAACAGCTTTTATCAGGGAGGGCTGTTCGATTTCGCGCACCTGCCTTCGGACGCTCTCGAAGAAATTCAGGTGGCGCGCGGGCCGCAATCGGCTGTGTATGGATCGTATGCAATGGGGGGCGCGGTGAGCATTGAAACGCGCAATCCGGAGAATGGCCCGGCTCTCGATGTACTGGCGGAAGGCGGCACGCATGACGAGAATCGCGTTGCCGTCAGCGGCGAGACGATGATTTCGCGCGGCTGGGGAATTTCGGCTTCGCTCTCGAATCTCCTGGCCAATGGGCCCGTGCCGAACAGCGACTATCGCGATCAGAACGCTCTGCTGGCGATCGAGCATCGCTGGCGAACGCAGAAGCTCTCGCTTTTCGGAGATTTCACTTCGAATGAAACCGGCCAGCCGGGGCCGTTCGGCTCCGATCCCGCGGGACTCTATTCCGGAATCGATCTCATCTCGCGCGAGAAGAACAATACGTCGACTTACGGCGCGCACTACAGCAACGAACTGGGGAGCGCGCTGCGGATCGATCTTTCGACGGGCTTCTTCTGGAACAACAGCCTGTATCTGAGTCCGTTCGGCCCCAGCTTCAACAAAGATCTGACGGGCACGGGGGAAGCGCGGGGGACGTGGAAGATCGCCAAATACTGGACGATGGCGATGGGTTATGTCTATGAGCGGGAGCAGATGCGGAACTCATTCGTAAATTCCACGGATGGGTCTCTTTTTCTGCTGCGGCGCGACGACAACGCCATTTATACGGAGAATCGCCTCACATTCGGACGCTTGTTCATCAACGCCGGCTACCGGACGGAAAGCTTCCGAACGCCGTTGGTGCCGGGCAACGCGTTCGGGTTTCCGCCCCGTCCGGACTTTCCGGCCCGCGATGAGGTGAAGGTGAATCCGAAGATCGCGGGAGCGCTGATGGTATCGGCCAACACGCGGCTGCACGCTTCGTACAGCACCGGTATTCGGCCTCCCGGCGGAGCGGATATCGCGTTCACGGATAATCCGGCGCTGCGCTCCGAACAGACGCGAAGCTATGACGCGGGCGTGAACCACTTATTTCTGGGCGGCAAACTCTCGGTGGATGCGACGTGGTTCCATAATCACTATCGCGATCTGATCGTGTCGCTCGGTGGATCGCTCGCTTCGCTGGGACAGTACTCTACCGGCAACCTGGCCAACGCGCGAACGGAAGGGATCGAGACAACCACGCAACTGCGGCCGGCGCGCTGGCTTTCGATCGACGCCAGCTACACGTGGCTTCAGACGGAGGCGCTCGCGCTCAACGGCAGCAGCGGACTCGTGCAGGCGTATTATTATCTGGGCCAGCCGCTGTTCCGGCGTCCGAGAAACTCCGGAACTCTGGCTGCAAGCGTGCGGAAGGGCCGCGTTACGGTGAATCTGACGGGTTGCTGGCGGAGCCAGACGCTCGATGTGGAGCCGAACTTCGGCGCATCGGCGGGCCGTTTCTGGAATCCGGGTTATCAGAGCGCGGGCGTGAACGTGAATTTCCGTGTGGCGCACAACGTGATTGCCTACGCCAACCTTCGCAATGCGTTCAATCAACGCTATGAAGAGATCTACGGTTACCCCGCGCCGCTGCTGAACGTGGTGGCGGGACTGAAATGGAGTCTCGCGCGGGCGAGATAAACGCCATGAGTGAGAAAGCCTTCGATCCGCCGCGGCTCGCCATCAACCGGGTCTATACGCGCCGCGGCGATGCGGGTGAGACCAGCCTGGTGGGCGGGCAACGGCGGCCGAAGGACGATCTTCGGATCGAAGCCTATGGGACCGTCGACGAACTGAATAGCTTTGTGGGGCTGGCGCTCGAATCGGCGCGGGAACTGGCGCCGCTGGCCGATATTCTGCGGCGAGTGCAGCATGAGTTGTTCAATCTCGGCTCTGTACTGGCGACGCAGACAGAAAATCTGCATCCGAAACAGCCTCGCGTGACGGAAGCGGAGACGGCGCAACTGGAACGCGAGATGGATCGCATGAATGAAGGCTTGCCGGCGCTTCGGTCCTTTGTATTGCCGGGAGGGTCGCGGCTGAACGCCGAACTGCATGTCTGCCGCACTGTTTGCCGGCGCGCGGAACGGATTTGCGTGACGCTGGCGGCGCACGAATCCGTGGATTCCGAAATCGTGAAATATCTGAACCGGCTGAGCGACGCGCTGTTCGTCTGGAGCCGATGGGCGAGCCGCGAACTGGGGGTTCCGGAGAACCTGTGGGACCCGAACGCTGCGGCGTCCGGAACGCCCCCGCAGGAGTTAACATAAGAGGAAAGAAAATGCGCGCTCAGAATTCATCCCGTAACTATGCCATTGCGCTCACGGTGCTCAGCGGTATGGGAAGGCTGATCCCCCATCCGCCGAATTTTACGCCGGTGGGCGGATCCTGTCTTTTCGCCGGATCGCGTATTGGAGGATGGCTGGCGTATCTGATCCCGCTGGCGGTGATGATCGCGACGGACCCCATTGTGGGCAGGGCGGGCGGCGCTCATGGCGGCTACACGTTCGGCTCTCCGCTCATCTATGCCGGTTTCATGATCAACGTGTGGATCGGGCGGCGGCTGGTGCGCAACGCCAGCATGCTGCGGGTGGGCGCGGCGGCGTTTCTCTGCAGCGCGCAGTTTTTCCTGATCAGCAATTTCAGCGTGTGGCTGGAGGCCTCACGCAGCGCGGCGCCAATCTACACGGCGAACCTGGCCGGCCTCATCAACTGCTACGTCGAGGCGATCCCCTATTGGGGACGCACGCTCGCGGGCGATCTGTTCTATTCCGCGGCGATCTTCGGTATGTATGCGCTGCTTTCACGGCGCGCGGCGCAGGCCGCCGATCACGCCGCCGCCTGACGCATGGCGAATGTGATCCTCAGAGGCCTGGCGATAGCCGCCGGCACCGGACTGGCGATGGGGCTGACCTCCGGCCGCACGCGGACGATGTCCGGTCCGCGCGCCGTACGCTATCGGCCCGCGGTCGCGTTGCCGCCGCCTGCGCAGGAACCACTGGCGTTGACATCTCGCGACGAAGTGCTGGATATTGAACCGCTACTCGACCGCGTGGAGCGGCTCGAAGATGCGGTGGACGGGATGAAGCGAGCTCCCGGTGGCGTACCCGCCGATTTCGCCGCCGCGCTGGCGAGTCTTGAGCGCCGGATCGACGCGCAGACGCGGGATCTGCAATCGCTGCGCGAACAGGTGGAGGAGGCGGAACGGCGCACGATGGAATCCGTCGCCGCGGTGCAGCGCGATGTGGAACAGACGCGCGCGGAGATTCCGGAGATTGTGGAGCGCACGGTGGCCGCGCGGACGGAAGATCTGCGGAGCCGCTTTTCGGCCGAGATCGAGCAATCGCGCGAGCGGATGCTGCAGGTTTTCGAACGGGCGATTGATGATCGGATTTCGTCGCGGATTGGGGCGATTGAGCGTACGCTGGCGGAGCAGGCGGGGTCGATTGAGGCTCTGAACACGCGGGCGGCGGAGACCGATCACAATCTGCAGCGTTTGGTTTCGGCGATCGAGAAGTTGTGCGAGCGGACGCAGTTGATTCCGCCGGTTGCGGCGGAACCGGCGCCTGCGCCGTCTCCCTATGCGGCGCGCGCTTTCGAATCGCAGTTGCAGGATGCGATGCGGGGCTCTGTATCGAAACCTGAACAGGCGGTGGAAATACCCACGCCGACTTTTGTGGCGAGCCAGGAGCGGCCGAAGAAGTCACGGTTCCTGTTCCGCAATTTGATTGTGGCGGGTTTTGCGGTGCTGGCTTCGCGGTTTCTGCGGTGAGCCAGGCGTCGAGCGGAAGCTCGACGCGCACCATTGAAAGCCCGCCGCAAATTATTGATAACAATAGAAGCGCTATTGGCGGGCTTTCATGGTTGCTTGTGGCGCGAAGCGCCATCCGGACAGGGCCGAAGCCCTGCCCCACAGGGCAGCATAGTCGCAACCAAAGCAACGAAGAAATCAAAGTCAGGCGTCGGCGTCTACGCCCATACCTGCGCTCATGTTGACGCGGCGTCCACCCAGGTCTTCGACGGCCTGCGGCGGATTGTAATAGAGGATGCGGCCGCAGCTTTCACAGGTCATGATTTTGTCGTTCTTTTTCAGGTCCTGCAGGAATTGCGGACGCAGGGCGATGTTGCAGCGTCCACAGCGGTTTCCCGTGACTTCGCTGATGGCGATGCCCGCGCGGCCTTTGCGGATGCGCTCGTAATTCGAAGCGACCGAGGGCGTCATGGCCGCGATAATTCCGGCGCGCTCGGCTTTCAGGGCATCGATCTGTTGCTGGTCCGCCGCGGTGCGTTCACGCGCCTGCGACTTCTCGCCTTCCACGATCTTCTTCTCGCCGGCGAGAGAGGCTTCGGCCGCTTTGACGTTACGATCGAGCGGCTCGGCCTGGCCCATCAGCTCGAGAATGCGGTCTTCGGCTTTGCGGATCTCCTGCCCGGCGAAGTCGATCTCCTGCTGGAAGGCGCGATATTGCTCATTCGTTTTCGCGTCCATCATCTGCGACTTCAGTTTGGAGATTTTCTGATCGTGCGTCTGAATGTCGCCTTCCAGACGTTTGCGGTCCTTTTGATTGGCGGTAAGAGCGGCCTTATCGTGTTCGAGCTGGCGGAGGTGGGATTCGAGCTTTTTTTCGATTTCGGCAATGTGTTTCGGAAGGGCGGCGATTTCCTTCGTCAGCGCCGCAGCCTTGTCATCGAGAATCTGAAGACGAATCGCGTGCTGAATATCGGGGAGCATCGGAGATCAGTTTAACAAACCGTTAAAAATCGGCTGACAATCAACGGGTTTTCCCCAGGCGGCGGAGCAACGATTCGCGGGCTTCCTGAATCTCGGGAATGCCCAGCGCGGAGGCTGCGGCGTAGAACACCAGAGCGCCCGCGGGCACGCCGAAAGCAATGTCCGCGATGCGCGCAAGTTTCGTGGAAGCGAGAATGGCATGCGCGCCCAGCGTTACGCCATGGACTGCGACCGCCATCACCGCCGTGGCGAGGAGAATGCGCATGGCGCTCGATGCGATGGCGCGGCCATCGATACCGCCTGTGCGGCGGCGGATCAGGGTGGCCAGCATCAGGGCATTGCATGTGGAGACGAGCGAGAGCGACAGCGCGAGTCCCGCGAAGCCGAGTCCGGAATGGCGGGCAAGCGCGGTGGCTGCTACCGCGTTCACGGCCACGGAGCCGAGACTGACGAACATCGGCGTGCGCGCGTCGCCGAGAGCATAGAAAGCGGGCGCGAGAAGTTTGACGGCGGCGTAGCCCACGAGTCCGGGCGCGTAACACCAGAGCGCGATGCTGGTCTGATGCGTATCGAACGCCGCGAACCGGCCGTGCTGATAGACGATACCGATCATGCTCTCGCCGAGAAGGAGGAGGCCGGCCGCGGAGGGAATCGTGAGAAGGAGGCCGGTGGAGATGGAGCGCGAGAGAATGGCGCGGAATGAGGGGAGATCGTGCTCGGCGGCGCATCTGGAGATGCGCGGCAGCGTGGCGGAAGCGATGGAGACGCCGAACAGGCCCATCGGTAATTGCTGGAAGCGCATGGCGTAGGAAAGCCAGCTCACGGGGCCGTTTAGCACGTGACCGGCGGCGTCGCGCAATCCGGCGGCGATGTTGGTGTTCACCATGAGATTGATCTGGAGCGCGGCGCCGCCCAGGATGGCGGGTCCCATGAGTCGCATAATGTTACGGACGCCTTCGTGATGGAGGTCCCACTGCGGCCGCCACGCAAAGCCCACTCGCCAGACGCTGGGCAACTGGAAGAGCAACTGGGCGGCGCCGCCGAACAGGATGCCGTAGGCCATGCCCTGCACTGCCGAGATACCGAGGCGCGGACCGAGCCAGTATCCGAGGATCAGCCCGGAAATCACCGAGCCGAGGTTGAACATGCTGGAGGAGACGGAGGGAATGCCGAATCTTCCACAGGCGAAGAGAATGCCCTGCGCCTGCGCGGCCATGGCGACGAGCAGCAGGAACGGGAACATGGTGCGGACCATCTGCGTGGCCAGCTCGAATTTGCCTGGCACTGCGTGGAAGCCGGGCGCGAGGATTTCGACGAACGTTCCCGCGAACAGCATGCCGAGCGCGCAGATGGCGCCTACAATCACGATGAGCAGGGTAGCGGTGATGTTTGAAAGTTCCTGCGCTTCTTCACGGCTGCGGGTCGCGAGATAGCGCGTGAAGGTGGGGACGAAGGCGGAAGAGAGTGCGCCTTCGGCGAAGAGATCGCGCGCGAGGTTGGCGACGCGGTAGCCGACGCTGTAGGCGTCAAACGTGGCGCCGGCGCCGAAGAGCCAGCTCAGCACGCTTTCGCGAATGAGTCCGGTGATGCGGCTGACGGCGACGGCGGCGGAGACGATACCGGCCGAGCGGAAGAATCCGTCGCGGGGGCGGCCGTGCTGAGTTGCCGTGGTCAGCTTTCTATCCGGCGAAGATCGATGTCTCCGCGAATAGCGCGGGCCTGTTCCAGCGTGGCGAACTGAATGCCTGGAAGTTTGGCGGACGCGGTGCCGGCTGCAACGCCCCAGGCGAGGGCCTGCGGAAAATCGTCGCCGTTTTCGATGGACCAGAGAACGGCGGCGGCCATGGCGTCACCGGCGCCGATGGGGGAGATGGCTTCGATGCGGGGCGGAATCGCCTCCCAGAGGAAGGTGCCGGAAGCGCCCAAGGCGCCGCGAGCTCCGAGCGAAAGTACGACGGACTGGGCTCCCATCGACTGAATGCGGCGGGCGGCGGTGATGGCGCTGGAGCGCGTGAGCAGCACGGTGGCGAGCAGATGTTCGGCTTCCTGCTGGTTGGGAGTGACGATGGTGGGCTCGGCTTCAATGCCGCGGAAGAGGGCATCGCCGTCGGTATCGAGAAGGGTGCGGACGTTTTTTTTGCGGGCGCGGGTGATGAGCTGGGCGTAGAAATCGGTGGGGACGCCGGGTGGAAGGCTGCCGCAGAGCATGAGCCAGGAGGCGGAGCCGAGATAGGCTTCGACGGTGGATTCGACGGCGTCGACTTCTTCGCGATCGAGGCGGGGGCCGGCTTCGTTGAGTTTGACGGTGAGACCGTTGCGGTCCGTGATGGTGAGGTTGAGGCGGATGTCGTTGCGGATGGGGACGGTGGCGACGGGGAAACCGCAGTGGTCCATGAATTTTTCGAAGCGGGCTGCGGGTTCGCCGCCCGCGGGGAGGACCGCGAGGGTCTTGCCGCCGAAGCTGTGGATGACAACGGAGGCGTTGATGCCGCGTCCGCCAGCGGAGTCGTTGGAGGAGAGGATGTAGGCGCGGTCATCGAAGGCGAGGCGGTCGACGGCGATGGTGCGGTCGATCGCGGGATTCATGGTGAGGGTGAGTATCAAATAGCTATGTTGGCATATGGAGGTGTTGGGTTGGGGCGGGAGAAGGGCGCGCGGTTGAGGCAGTGTAAACTGGAGGTTTCGGGCTGTGGCGCAGCCTGGCTAGCGCGCTTGCTTGGGGTGCAAGAGGTCCCGGGTTCAAATCCCGGCAGCCCGACCAAACCCTTCAACCAGATACGGGAGAATGCCACAGGCTCCCGGGCTCGGCTCTACGCATTTAATGGGGCAGGGCGGCCTCTGACCGATTCCAAGAACACAATTAGCTTAACCCGCAATCTGTAGTTGTTGAAGTTGCGGAAGTTACAGGATTGGCTCTATAGAGCCTCCATTTTCACGCGGAAGATATCTGGGGCAGTTGCTGTTATCGCAGAGCGCGATCATCCGCGGCAACTTCGGTGCCAATTCCCGGCGCGCTGCGTGGTGTCTCCGCGAGTACCAGGACCAAGCTCGAATAAGGCGGGGCAAAAATTCAATCGATCCGCGCTTATTCAATTTGGCGACAACATGTGCGTGGACGGAGAAAGTCTGGGTCGCGACCAGTTACATCAGGACAAATGCTCTGCCAATCAGGAGAAATATTTATGTCAAAATTGAGAACTTCTGTTTTATTGCTTTTTACCATTTCAGGAACCTGGCTTTGCCGGGCAAGCGCAATTTCCGATGAATGGATCGGTGGGAGCGGCAACTGGAGCAATCCGGCCAATTGGACCGCTGGCTCTCCGAATGGGAGTAATTATTCCGCGTCAATCGGCTCCGGAGGGCTTGATCAGGTCACACTGGATGTCAGTTTCGCAATCGATTCTCTGCAGGTCGGGGGTGCGACAGGACATGCCCAGGCAACAAGCGGAGTTGATTCTCAGCAGTTCGGAGTCGGTTCCTTGAATGTCACTTCCCAGGGAATGCTCTCCCTCCACAGCGGGGACATCATGACGGCGGGGAACGCAGGCAACGCAGGCGAAGTGGATGTCCAGGGAACGGGAACCGCTCTGAACGTGACCGGAAACATTACCAACACGGGCTCGATCTACCAGAATTCGATCTTGAACGTGGGGGGTACCCTGACCAATCAGCATCTTCTGAATGTGGGCGGGACCGGCGTCGCCAATATAAATCAGTTAAACAACATAGGGCATGTCGGCATTGAGACAGGGGCCACGCTGAACATCACCGGCGGTGGAACGGGAGTAACCGACATTGCCTCGGGCATTAGTTACACTGTCGCCGGCGCGTTCAACGTGATCAATGGCGGAAACACCAGCAGTGCGATCGCCAATCTGGCATCGGTTGAAGGCACATTGGAGCTGCAGAACGGTCACAGCAACACGCTGGCTGCACTGACGAATTCCGGCGAGGTGGATATTCAGCTCCCAGGGACCGCTCTGAACGTGACCGGAAACATCACCAACACGGGCTCGATCTACCAGAATTCGATTTTGAACGTGAGGGATACCCTGACCAATCAGCATCTTCTGAATGTGGGCGGGACCGGTACAGTCAGCGCAAGCACCATCGAGAATGCCGGCACTGTTCGCGTTGAGAGCAGCGCCGGGCTTCTGGTCGGCGCCGACTCCTCTACCCCGGCCGGGTACGTACAGCTCGCGGACGGAACGCTCGCGGAACTCATCGCCAGCGATAACAGCTTTGGAACCATCTTTGTCGATGGTCCGGTGAAACTGGACGGCGCACTGGAAGCCATCCTTCAGGAAGGTTTTCTACCCACGGCAGGCCAGGAATTTACGATCCTGAGCTTTACACCCGGCTCGCTCACAGGCCAATTCTCAAGCATTGTCAATAACCGCTTCGAGGGAGGCCAGTGGAGCGTGGATTATGACAACGCGGCAGGCAAAGTGGTTCTCGTCGCCGGAGCCACTGGGCAGTCCGCAACGCCTGAGCCTGCGACGATTCTGATGGCGGTCTCCGGGGGCCTGATGTGCGGTCTTTTCTCCCGCCTGCGCCGGTCGTGATTCAGAGGCGCCATGAGTTTTCGGACAAAGAATATTCCCCAAAGCGTTAGCAACGCCGGGTGGGGCCTGGCGTTGCTGATGGTGGTTGGATTCGGTTGGTATCTGATCAAGGTGCGGAGCCAGGATTCGTCCTTTCCGACGCCCTATCAGACCATCCTGCTTTCCAACGGAGCGGTCTATTATGGCAAGCTACAAGGTTATGGCACTTCCCGGCCCGTCCTGACCGATGTTTTCTATATCGTGAGCCAGACGAATCCGGAGACGAAACAGGTTTCCAATATTCTCGTCAAGCGCGGCAAGGAATTACACAGTCCCGACCGCATGTACATCAATGCGAATCAGATTGTTTTCGTTGAACCTGTCGGAATCAATTCCAAGGTCGCTCAGTTGATCAGCGAAGCCGCACACTGAGCAGTTTAGAAGGACGCGCACCGGCAAGGTCTGACGCCATCGGCGCAGGGAAAATGCTACGCGCGGAAGTCACGTCTGACGGTCGTGGTGGTCTTGAAGCAACCTGCGGTGCGCCACCAGTTTCGTGGATTCCGCCGGACAAATCGGCCGCAGGATATCGCGTTGATGCGGCGTCGGGACATCCGACATCTCCGCATCATCCGCTGACGCAGGCGAGAGCGCGACTAAGAGCGGCGGGGCCGGCTCTCCTCAATTGCAAGAGGGTCTCGTGAAACAGCGCTTCGGAAGCGCTGGCTGACAACAGTGTGACAAAGCCGGGTTTCGAGCGGTCATCGTTTTCCGCTGCCTCCATCCGATCGCAGCGAACAGCGCGAGAATTCGAAGCTCGCACGAGACAAGCGCGCCCGACACGGCACATGGCATATACCGGTTAAGTTTAGCTTTTCTTCTTTGGCGCTCGGACGCGGAGCAACAATCAAATAAATACGGGAGAGGCTCCGTGCTCTTCGTCGTCCAAAAGTACCGTTTCCAGTACTTCCGGTTTATCCTTACAACTCCTTGTCTTGACATGTCTTTTCGAGGGCACTTACCGTTGATACTCGGCGAAGGCGGCATCTGATCCGTGTCGTGGAAACGGAGATAGCTGAATCTTGAAGCGCTCTCCCTTGCCCTCGGAGCTTTTTTTCTTCTTTGCACCTGCGCACAGGCCGCTACCATCGTTACGCTGGAACAGGTTGGCAGCGACGTGGTCGCCACAGCCCTGGGGCTCGGTCGATCTGACAGGTCTGACCTTTGAGTACAGCAGTTCCGGCGGCGCAAACGACGTGGCGCCGGCACAGGGGACGATCAGCTTTAAGACGGCGGCGACGTCGATGTGTATACCGGCATTTCTGGTCCATCCTCATTTGGATCCGGGAATTTCACCTTTGCGTCCTCTCAAAGTGGCGACGTGTTTGCCGTTATAGGCTATAAGAATCGCATCCAGCTTCCGGGCAGCTACGTTTCGGGCGCCATCTTTTCCAGTACGCTTACCTGGGACAACACAACGCTCGCAGCGCTCGGCGTAACGCCGGGGACGTACACCTGGACGTGGGGAAGCGGCGACCACGCAGATTCGGCTACGCTCTATGCGGGGGTTACCCCTCCCGCGGAAACTCCCGAACCCGGTTCCGTTTTGCTGCTCTCCGCCGGTTTCGCGGGATTCGCCGGGCTCGCGGTTTGTAAGCGCAGACGCGCTTAAGGCATTTCGCGATTGACGGAAACAGCGAGCCTTGTGGTCAAATTGGGTTTCCAACACCATGACTCGCCGCAAGCTCGGAAAAACCGACCTTGAAGTCTCCATCTCAGGATTTGGAGCTTCTCCTCTGGGAAACGTCTTCGGGGAGGCCGATCCCGGGGAAGGAATACGTGCCGTCCACCTGGCCATCGAGGAGGGGATTAATTTCTTCGACGTTTCCCCGTACTACGGCCTCACACTCGCGGAAACACGGCTCGGGGAGGCTCTGGAGGGCAGGCGCCAGAGCATTTGCCTATCCACGAAATGCGGGCGCTACGGGGCCGGCGACTTCGATTTCTCCGCGCAGAAAATTCGACAAGTTCTCGAAGAGTCTTTAACAAGACTGCGGACCGATTACGTCGATTTGCTGTTTGCCCACGATGTCGAGTTCGGCAGTTTTGAGCAAATCACGGAAGAGACGATACCCGCGATGCGCAGACTGCAGGAGGAAGGAAAGATTCGTTACGCCGGAATCTCAGGCTACCCACCCGGCTTTTTGGTCCGCATCGCGCAGGCGATTCCCGTCGACGCCATTCTGAACTACTGCCACTACAACCTTCTGGTGAACGATATGGATCATCAGCTCACGCCGTTTGCTCAGGAGCGGGGTATTGGCCTTCTCAACGCCTCGCCGCTTCATATGGGAATTCTGACCGAACAAGGCGGTCCGGAATGGCACCCGGCGCCTCCCGAAGTTCGGAGCGCCGCGCACAGAGCCGCGGAGCGATGCCGATCTCACGGCGCAAACCTCTCCGATCTCGCGCTTCGCTTTTGCTTCGATCATCCAAACGTCACAACCACTTTAGTGGGAATGTCCACGAGTCACGAGGTGTCTCACAACCTAAGTGCGATGGACGGCGGCCCTTCGCCTGAAATTCTGCGGGAGATCGAGGCTATTCTGGAGCCCGTCCACAATATCACCTGGATCTCGGGCCGTCCGGAAAATAATCTCACGGAGCGCCGGGGCTCGTCCTGCGTTCGAAGATTCCCACGGAATAGATATTCGGTTTAATCCAGCGGCTCGTATATCCGGCGTTTTTGAACTCCTGGTCAAACCATGAAGTCCACCCGGGATCGGAAGTCACGAAGATGATCTTGTTTTCGTTTTTCAGCGAATGACCGATCAACTGCTCGACATGATCTTTCACGGGTTCCGTCAGCCGGAAGGGCAGCGGCACGAGCGTGTTTTTCATCGGGTAGGCGACGTACCCCGCGAAAAGGTAGCTGCCGGGGACATTTCCGGCCTGCCAGTCGAGAAAATCCGATTCGGTCAGATCGCTGCGCGCCAGCACGGGCGGCAGCGATGGCTGACCGGCCGATTCGTTTTGAATGATGCGCATGGCCGGTTTCAGCTCAGCCACGCCGAGGTTCCGGATGTTTGTAATATGCAACGGATTCCCCGTGGTCAAAAGCGTCCCCATCAGAATCCACGCAAAACCCACTCTGGGACCGAACACGGAATACGCCACGCTGGCAAGAAGTAAAACGAGCCCCAGTCCGGAATAGGAGACATAGCGCGGAACAAATATCTCAGACCGCGTTACGGTGGAGACGGCAAACGATATCAATGGGCCAGCGCACCACCAGGCAACCATCATCGCTACTAATCCCGTCGGCCAGACTCCGCGTTCCCTGTCTGCGTCCGGGTAAATCGTACGCGTCAGTATTCCCATTGCAAAGAGCCCCGTGGCGAACAGGGGGGGCAGCAGGAGCTCGGCGAGATCCGCCATGGTTGGCTTTGGGGCAAACGATAATGTATGCGACTGGCGGAACAGCAACAGGAGGTGCGGGACGAGAGGCAGCACCAGCACGATAACCGCGATCCAGGCAACTATCAGGTCGCCCGCGCGGGCAAATCGCCGCTTGCGAAGCATCTCCCAGGCAAGCAGCGCCGCATGCGCGGCCAGTATCAGCGAAAACAAATAGTGAAAGTAGAAGACAAGCGTCAGCGAAACAACATAAGCCGCCAGCCACCGGCGCTCCCGGGATTCCGCCCATCGATAGAGCGCCCAGCACGAAGCGGCGGCCGCCGCCATCGCGCAGGTGTATGGCCGCGCCTGCGTTGCGAATTCAATTGTGGTGGGGCTGAAGGCGAACAAAATCGCCGCGAGTCGTCCTGCACCCGGGCCAATCGCATCATTGGCCAAACGATACAGAAAGTAGCCCGCAGCCGCGGCGCCCAGGAGAGCGGGCAACCGGAGGAGTACATCCCGGAAGGGCGATCCTTCCAGACAGAACAACGATGTGATTGCCGAAAAGAGAATCGATTGCCCGGGCCAATGCCATGTTTTTTGTATGGCCGCGATGGGTCCTCCACGCGCCATCCAGAAGGTGCCTGCCTCGTCGATCCACAGGCTGCGCAGCAGAGGAGGCAGATACACGCCCAGGAAAGCGAGCGCGAGCAGCAGCCTGACACTCGCCTGGCGAACCCCCGTTAGTCCTGTAGTATTTCCGCGCAGCGCATTTGTTGCGCCCGCCGAAGAATGCACCCCGGCCCCGGTCATGATTGTGGATTGAGCTGGGCGTCCCGGATCGCAGCCGCCCGTATCAGTTCCGTCATCCTGCGCTCCAGTTCACGCGTTCGCCTGTAGAGCAACAAGGCTATATGGACGCCGGCAATCAACGAAACATAGAGCAGCAGGTCGGCGCCCCGGCCTACGCCGAGAGATCTTGCAATCACGGTGGTGAGATCGGGAGAAAAAATGAAAACCGTGGCGACCAGGAACAGCACGACCGCGAGCAATCTGTAAATCAGGCGAGCCCGGAACGCGACGCTGGCCAGAATTGCCGCCATGAGAAGGCAGGCAATGAGAATTCCCTGTATGGACGTCAATGAAATAACCTCCGCAGCATCAGGTCAATCAGGATGTTGAAGCTGTTGAACACGCTCTGGCCTTTTGCGCGCGAGTAATCCGAATAGTGAATCGTGACCGGGACCTCCACCCACGGGAGGCGCGAGCGCCGGACCAGCTCCAGAATCTCCGTGGCGTGCGCGAAGCCGTTTTCTTCCAGTCTTATTTTTTCGGCGGCCAGGCGCGAGAGCGCGCGGAATCCGTTATGCGCGTCGCTCAGCCACATACCGGTGAACAGCCATGACACGAAAACCCCGGCCTTCAGCAGCACACGTTTCACATGCGGAACTTCGTGGCTGTCCGATTCCGTCAGAAATCGCGAGCCAAGCGCGACGTCCGCTTTGCCAGATCGGATCGGCGCGATTAAACGTTCGATCAATGCCGGATCGTGCTGGCCATCGGCATCGAAATGGACGATGACGCGCGCGCCTTTCAGGAGCGCAAAGTCAGAGCCGGTACGTAAAGCGGCGCCCTGCCCCAGATTGATCGCGTGGCGAAGACGGTAAACCGGAAGCCCGGCGAGAAAATTCTCCACCGGAACGGCGGAGCCGTCATCGACCACCACTGCGGTGTAGCCGCGATTTACGAGATCCGCCACCGTGGAACGAATCACGGAGTTTTCATTGAACGCGGGAATGACCACGAAAACGTCACACGAGTCCATGGGGTACAGGCTTTGCACGCTATGGCCCAACGCTTCCGCCAGGTTATCGGGGCCATGCCTGAAACGTGACAATTCCATCCGTTCCGATTGGAGAGACCTCGGGAATTACCAGCAGAGCGTGAGGTAAACCACGTGGATGACGACGTGCTTGGCGCGTCGGAACCGCAAAATACGTCATTCACTCGATTGGCCGAGTTGCGCCTGGCTTCCTATAATTCTGATCGATGGCCCGCGTGGGCCATGGAAGTCAGGAATTTTAAAGGGAGGCATTCAATCATGGTCAATCTTTCGAATACAGCGGCGAAGGGGGGCGCCGTCGTGGTGCGATCCGGCGAGGGACAAACACTTCGCTGGGGGCCGGAGGGCAAAATCCGTATCATCGCCAGCGCGAGCGCGACCGACCGGTCGTTCAGCATCGTGGAGTCAACGGAACCGCCAGGAAGCGGCGCGCCCCTGCATGTGCATCACGGCGAGGCTGAAGGATTTTACATTCTGGATGGGTCGGTTGAGTTGATCTGCGGCGGGCAGACGCTCACGGCCGGCGCCGGCGACTTCGTCTACACGCCGAAGGACGTACCGCACAAATTCGTAGTCGCCGGCGACAGGCCGGCCCGCATACTCATGCTGTTCTCACGGCCCGGGTTCGAAATGTTCTTCGCCGAGGGAGGCTCTCCGCTCGACCAGCCGCCGGCGGGGCCACCGAATCCGGACGCCTTCCGCCGGCTCGTTGAAAAGTACGAAATGGAACTGCTGGAAATGCCATCGCACTGAACAAGGGCCAGCGCCGATGCTATTTCGGGCCGTTCGCGTGCACGAAAGGCCCGTATTCCTGCTTCGTATCGCCGCGCAGGGCCGCTTCGACGATACGATCCGCCGCGCGGACGATCGCAGCCAGCTCCGCGCGAGAGTGGACGTTCAGTTTCTCGTAGATGTTCACGAGGTGCGTGGATACTGTCCGGTCACTGATGCAGAGCCGTTCGGCGATCTCACGGTTGGGAAAACCATGGACAACGTAACTGACGATTTCGCGTTCGCGATGGCAGAGCTTTTCATCGAGGACGGTTTTCACCTCTCCATCGGGAATCAGGTGAGCAATGCGGTCCCAGTACGTCTCATTCTCGCGTCGCACGAGAGCCCGGAATTCGTCGGGGTCATATTGCTCCAGCAGATTTATATCGTGAAACCTGCCAGCATGCTCGACAGCCATTGCGATGAGAGCATCTTCGCTGGCGGCAGTAAAGACCTCCCCGCAGGGGGGACAGGTGAGTCTCAGCGCGGTTCTTTCAGTCTCTTGCGCCATGCGGAGGGATCGGCGTTCCTTGCCGAAGTATATCGGAAGAAGGTTTTCGGCGACGTCCAGGGAGAGGCGTCTGTCTCACTCTGTAGTGCGCGTTCACCCAGATGCGCTTTTTCACTGAAAGAATTCTGGCGCAAACGGCAAACTTTGGATGTATAGTCTGGCTAACTTCGATTTTCCAGGGTAGCGGCTCGGAGCCGCGTCCGTTTTGGAGGTGTTATGTCGAAGAGCACGGATCAATTCACGCGCCTTCTCTGCGCCAGCGTTCTGCTTGGACACGGCGGAGCTCGCACCAAAGTCATCGAATGGTTCCGCGACCCGAACCGGGCCGTCGCCGACGAACTCGGGTCGAATCTGAAGCTCGCGCTTCAACTGGCGCGGTGGGCAGAGCGCCGCGACCGCCGCTACGTCCGGGCGTACTTTCTGATCTTCGCGATCACCGCCGTGGCCGCTCTCGCTGAGGCCGGAGCCGGCGGCGCAGGGTTGATCTCCGCAATCCTGGGCTCCCTGATCGCAGGCATTGTCTGGATTCGCAAGCGGGCGCAGGAGCGTAACGAGTTTGCGCCGCAATTCCTGCCTGCCCGCTTCAATGCGGAAGAAGCAGCCGCGCGTTTTCCGATCGCACTCGGTGACCATGACGTCACCGCGCTTCCAGCCGGCGATCAGAACTTTTTCGCTTACGGCGGATTCACGCCGTTCGTGGGATCGGGTTTCGATCTGGGCGGGTGGTCCGTGGCGATTGCCACCGACAAACCCGCGGAATCGCATGGCCGTTCTGTTTCCGTCAAAACGTTCGAGGCCGCGGACGTCTACCGAGCCATCGATGCCGACATCCAGCGGCTGGCGCTCTCACGCATTGAAACGAGCGACTGCTATTTCGCAAGCGGCGCCGATCTTCGCGGGAATCGTACGCTTCTCCCCAATATTCATGGTCGTCCGATCCAGTTCCTGGATGCGGCCGCCGCCGCTCCCTACCTCTATGCGGATGACGAAGCTGTCCGTCATTACCGGTGCTACCGAATTCTCGACTGGGGCGGCGAACTGGCCTATTCTTATTACCTGCGGTGCTCGCTCCGCGGCAACACGCTCTTTGTGGAAACGAAGAAGTTTGTGCTCACGCCGCTCGACAGCGCATTTCGAACTATCGATGACACTGTGCCACTCAATGGTAAAGAATGGGCCGGAACCGTGATTGCCGGTTTGTTCGGAGGACCCTTCCTCCTGATCGCGGCGCCCTTCCGGGCTTATGGCGCGATCGTCCGCTGGTTCCAGGAGCACGCCAGCAACGACAAAGCGCGCCGGCAACTGATCGATATGCACCCACGTTTTAACTACGGGACAACGAGCAGCCTGCGCCAGGCTCTCAGCAGCGGAACTTATCACCACTACTTTCAGAAGATCGACAGCGATTTCTTCGGCAAGGCGCTGGAGCGCGAGATCCTGGATTCGCTGGTGGCATTCCTCGAAAGCCATGGAATCGATACCTCGGAACTGCGCGAGCGCCAGACCACCATCATGAATAGCGGCGTGATTGTGCAGGGCGGCGACGTGAACGCGGAATCTCTCGCCGTGGGCGCCGGCTCCCGCGCGGTAAAGAAGGTTCGCACGGCTTTGAAAGCGACGGCCGCAGCCGCCGGGGCGGCGAGCAAATGACCGACTCGATCAATTACGGCATTGCCGGAAACGTTCGGGCAAAAACGGTCGCGGTGGGGACGGGCGCTAAGGCGTCTGTGCGTGAAACCATATCATCCGAAGGGCGGGAGAAGCTTGAGGCGGCAATTGAGGAATTGCATACTCAATTGGCCGCCTTGCAGATTTCCCCCGCCGCCCACGACCTGGTGGCCGGCGACGTGGAAAAGCTTCGGCAACTGACTCCGGGCGGCGATGCGCAGCCCGCGCATGTTGCCGGAATTCTTGAGCGGCTTGTCGAGAAGCTCAGGATGGTGAATGTGGCCGTCGACGCCGTCGCGCCTTTGGCTGCTCCACTGAAAGCGATTGCAGCCTCGTTCGGCGTGCCACTTCCGTTTTGACGACTCCGTCAGCCCCGCGTGAGATACTTGCCCCGGACGGGCGCGCTCGCGGAACGCGTTTGCCTTCGAAACAGCCCGGCCGCGCGCGCCGCCGGTTTCATCCGGGCCTTTACGGAATGCGCGAAGCTACCGGGATCGGCGGCGGCGGAAGCCTCGCCGGCGATCGGAAGTGGCCGGCCGGCGCTCAGGCCTGAAGCGATACCGAAGAGGATCAGTTCCGCCACCGTGCTCACTTCGAGCGTCTTCATCATCCTGTACTTATGAAACTCAACGGTCCTGGTCGAGATCTTCAGAATCCGGGCGATGTCTTTCGTGGATTCCGCGGAACAAATCAGGCGCAGGATATCGCGCTGACGCGGCGTCAGGACATCCGGCGACTCCGCATCGTCCGGGGACGCCGGCGACAGCGCGATCACCAGGGGCGTGTCCGGGTCTCCCCCTGTCAATTGCAACAGGGCCTCGTGGAACAGTTCTTCAGAGGCGCTGTCGGGCAACAGTGTGACAAGGCTGCCTTTCGATCGTTCATCGTTCCTGGCCTCCTCCATCCGATCGGCGGGAACCAGCGCGAGGATTCGAAGGTCGCGCGAGACGCGGCCGAGCCGATCCATTACGGCTCCGACCTCCCAGGCGTCCGAGGCCGCGTCGACAATGACCAGATCCGGGGCGAGCAGCCGCACCGCCTGGTGGATTACGGTGAAGTTACTCGAAACCGCCATCACCTGGCAGGTGCGCAGAGCAACTTCCTTCAGACCTTCAAGCAGGCGTCTATTGGGGCCGCCGATGACAATCCGCCGGCCTGAGATTTTCCCCGGAATACGCACACCGCTCATTGGCTACTCCACGCTAACGCACATATCGAAGCCCGGCACCTCGGAATTCTTCCAGAATCAAATTACGAGTGTACGGTTGTTTGCATCGAAGAGCACCATAAACGGGCATTCGCCCGGCCGTCCGATTTCAGATCGATGAGACCGAACCGCGTAAGTTGCGCGATTACAGGGAGTAAGTCACGAACATCGAAGATTTACTGGCCCCATTTGTTTCCGGCTTGTGAATAGTATGGTTACTAACCGTGCTTTTTACAGTATGTTTGCGAGCTTGTCTCACTGGGGCTCTCCCCGCTACATTCGAAGACACAAGACAGAGCGGTCTGGCTGTTTTTACCGGAGTGTGCGCAGTAATTTCGCACTCTCCCGCTCCACATCCGGTTTGTTTTAACCGGAAAAAAGCAGAGATGCCGAGAAGGGGCGAAGCTACGCCCACACTGGTTCAGCGATTCTCACCTGAGGGAAACCGTGGTTACTGACAGCGTCCTTTGCCCCGATTACGACCTGAACGAAGCTACTGCGCGCGACTTACTCCCGTGGTATGCGATTCGCGTGATGTCGAATCG
>CAZWTH010000059.1:0-24581 GCA_964636715.1 uncultured Solibacteraceae bacterium
AGAAACGGCAGATCGGCGCCCTTCGCGTCCACCTTATAGCGCTCGTAATCGGCCTGCGCGGAACGCAGATTCGCTTCCGCCACATGCAGCGCCGCCTGTTGCTGCTTCAGCGCGGGCAGCAGATCGTTCTGGTCCAGTTCGCAGATCACGTCGCCTTTGTGAACCACGTCGCCGACATTGAAAGGAAGCTTCTGAATAATGCCGCTGGCCTTGCTTTTGATCTCCACCTGCGTGACTGGCTGTATTTTCCCCGTCGCCACCACCGAGCGCGCCAGATCGATGCGTTCCACCTTCGAAAGTTTTTCGGCGTCGATCTTCACCGGTTTCCGGCCGAGCGCCTGGATGGCGAAGAAGCCGCCCGCGCCCAGAACAATCAGCGCCGATACGATCCAGAGGGCCTTACCGCGTTTACGCGCCGCCATGCGCTACCGCTCCTGTTCCGGTCTCCATATTTGCCTCAGCTCGTTATACGTGCGACGCGGAGAAAAGTTCGCGTTTATCGCGTTACAACCGTGGGGCTTGCACAGTTGTATGCTGTTTTGGAATGCCTGATCTTCGAACTCTCATGCCTCGCCGTTTTGTTCTCTTCTCATGCGCACTTGTTGCGTCCGCTCTGTTTGCCGCCGCACAGGCCCCCAGCCCGGACGCCACAACGTCCGTCACCATCGCCGGTAAGACTCTGTCGATCAAATATTCCGCGCCCTCCGTCCGCGGGCGCCAGATTTTCGGCCCCGGCGGCCTGATCAGCCATGATCCCAATTATCCCGTTTGGCGGGCAGGCGCAAACGCCGCAACGTCCTTCCACACTGACGCGGACCTGACCATCGGGACCCTGAATGTGCCGAAGGGCGATTACACCCTCTATGCCCTCGTGAAGGATCCGGACAACTGGGAGCTCATCGTCAACAAAGAAACCGGCCAGTGGGGTCTCGACTATCACGAACCTCAAGACCTCGGCCGGGTGAAGATGACCATGAGCAAGCCGGCGGCGCCGGTCGAAGTTTACAAGATGACGCTCTCCTCCACCGGACCGAAATCCGGCAAGCTCGAGATGGAGTGGGAGAAGCACATCGCGTCCGTGAACTTCACTCTTAAATAAATGTAAGTAAGGCAGATAAATCCATCTTTCGGCCGCTAGGATCGGCTATACTCTCTGAAAATGGCAAAGGGTGGATCCAACCGGAAAGTCGCAAACAGCCTCCTCGCAGCCGGCGCGGCTGCCGTCATGGCTGTTTACGCCGCCGGATATGAGCGGACGCAATCGGCGGCGGCGCAACTGGAAGCCCAGTCCGCTGTACGTCGGCCGGTAGCTCGTCCGGCGCCTGCAAGCACCCCGGTTTCGCCCGCCCCGCAACCGCAGGCGCAGCCGGAAGCCCCTAGCGAAGTCGCCGTTCTCGCTCGCCCGGCTTTGACATCCCCCTCCGCGCCTGCCCCAATAGTCGCCGCGCCGCCTGTGTCTGCGCAGCCGAAAACCGATGTCACGCCCACAGCTCCGGTTCCTGCGCCTGCGGTCCCGGCGCCCGAAACTGTTGCACCCGCTCCTGCGCCCGCCGCAATCGCCGCGGCGCCGGTCGCACCCACTCCGGCTACGCCCGCCGCTCCGGCCCCTGCTCAGGCAGCAGCTGTATATAAGGATGGCACTTATAAAGGATGGGGCACCTGCCGCCACGGCGATATCGAAGCGCAGGTGGTGATCGAAGGCGGCCGCATCACTTCCGCCTCCATTTCGCAGTGCCTGACCCGCTATTCCTGCGACGTTATCGGCCGCCTCCCCCCACAGGTCATCCAGCGCCAAAGCGCTGAAGTGGACTACGTCACCGGCGCCACGGAGAGCGCCAACGCCTTTTACTACGCGGTTCTGGGAGCTTTGGGCAAAGCGAAGTGAGCCGTCCCGAACCGAGCCGGGAATCCATCGTCCGGACCGAGGCGGTGATGGGGACCCTCGTCACCGTCGAAATCGTCATTCCCCACGGAACGGCCAAGGCGCCCGCCGGGCAGGCAATCGAGCGCGCATTCGGCTGGTTCCGCGAAATCGAGAATCGCTGCACCCGCTTCGATCCCGCCAGCGAACTGATGCAACTGGTCGCCCGCCCCGGCGAGGCCGTCGTCGCCAGCCCCATGCTTTTTGAAGCGATTCGGTTCGCGCTTCTGGTTGCCGAAGAAACTGGCGGCGCCTTCGACCCCACCGCTGGATATCGCATGATGGCCCGCGGCTTCGATCGCGAACATCGCAGTGGGAACCAGGTTCATCTCGATTTCGAACCAGCGGCCGATGTCACCTGGCGAGACATCGAGCTCGATCCGGATCGCCGCACGATCGCCCTGCGCCGCCCGCTCATTCCCGATCTCGGCGCTGTCGCCAAAGGGCTGGCGATCGACACCGCCGCCCAGGAACTCAAGCCGTTCTCGAATTTTGCGATCGACGCCGGGGGCGATTTGTACATGGCTGGAACAAATCGTCTCGGCGAGCCCTGGACCGCCGGCATCCGTCATCCTCGCCGCCCCGGCGAATTGCTCGAATCCCTGCATATTTCGGATCAGGCTGTTTGTACCTCGGGCGATTATGAGCGGCGCGGCGCCGATGGCCGCTCTCATATCCTCGACCCCCGCACCGGCAACGTAGCGGAGAGCGTAGCCAGCGCCACCGTGATCGCGCCCGTCGCCATGCTGGCCGATGCCCTCGCGACCGCCGCTTTTGTTCTCGGTCCGGACGAAGGCGTTCGCCTTCTGGACCGGATGGGCGTCGCCGGCATCATCGTCACTCCCGATCTGGCGCGCTACGAAACCGGAACCCTGTCCCATGCCGCCTAAAGCGAAGAAGTTTTTCAAAACTCCCAAAGGCCTGCTCATCCTGATCCTCAGCGCTCTGATCGCGCTGGCCGCTCCCAGTCAGGGATGGCGGTCCGTTCTGCCGGGCCTCGCCTCTGCGGTGGCCGTCAGTGGAGTAATTGACGTTTTTATTCTTCGCTTTCGGAAAAATGTCTGGGAATTTCCCAGCGGCGCCGTTCTCACCGCCATGATCACAGCCATGGTGCTGCGCGCGCAGGAACCCTGGTACGTCGTCACCGTCACCTCCGCGTTCGCGGTGCTCAGCAAATACGCTTTCCGGACGCGTCACGCCAATGTCTTCAATCCCGCCGCGCTCGCCGTCATCGCCAGCTACTTCGTTTTCCATACGGGCCAGAGCTGGTGGGGCGCCCTGACGGAAGTTCCGCTCTGGATGCAGGCGGCTCTCATTCTCGGCGGCGTCTTTATTACGGACCGCGTCAACAAGATGCCGCTTGTGCTGACATTTCTCGGCGTCTACTTCCTTTTATTCACCGCCGCATCCTATATAGGAAATCCGCGCTGGGTTTCTGAAATCTACCGTTCCCCCGATGCGGAGGCCGCGCTCTACTTCGCCTTCATCATCCTGACCGACCCGCCCACCTCGCCAGCCAAATATCCCGATCAGTTCATTTTTGGAACTCTGGTCGCCGTCATCAGCTTCGTGTTTTTCGAGTGGGCGGGAGTCGTGTATTTCCTTCTGGCGGGCGTGCTGGCGGGCAACGTCTGGGAGGCCTGGAGGAGAGTCAACCGGCGCGAAAATCGCGGCTTCACCTTCGCTCTGCAAAATTTCGCCCGAGCGCTGATGCCTGTTCCGCTGACCTCGCAAGCTCCTCAGAATGAATGAGAAGAGCGGAAACGCCGCCGAATCTTTACGAAGTTCTGATCTGTAATAAGACTCACACTATTTAATTCAAACCTAAAACAAACTGACCAAATATTGACACTCGTTTACGCGAATGATATCGTCGCCGAAGGACTGGTATCAAACCGTTCAAACATAAGGGAGTCTGTCTTTTGGTCCAAAAAACGTTTAAGGGGGTCAATGTGAACCGCAGGTTTATCTCACAGCTTGCTCTCGCTTTTGCACTCAGTAGTCTCACTCTTTTTGCGCAGGTCAGCAGCCAGATCGTCGGAACCGTCGTCGATCCGGCGGACGCGGTGGTCGCCAATGCGCCCGTTACCCTGACCAGCACGGATACAGGCGCGGTTCGCACCGCAACAACCGATAGCCTGGGAACTTATCGCTTCACCAACATCAATCCCGGCACGTATAGTGTCGAGGTGAAAGCCACCGGGTTCAAGTCATTCACCCAGGGCGGCGTTGTGGTGACCGCGAATGAAACTCACACAGTCAACAAGATCACTCTGCAGCTCGGCAACGTCTCGGAATCGGTTTCGGTGACGGACGAAGTCGCCCAGGTTCAGCTTTCGAGCTCGGAGAAATCGCAGACGGTCGATTCGAAAGACCTCGACAGCCTCACGCTGAAGGGCCGCGATCTTTTCGGCTACATTCGCCTCGTTCCCGGCGTGGTCGATACGGCAAATCGCGATGTCACCAGCCACGGCGCCATCAGCGGCATGAACATCAACGGCGGCTTCACGGCGCTCAACTTCGTCGTTGACGGTATCACGGACATGGATACCGGTTCGAACACCTCCGTGCAGTACGAGCCCAATCTGGACTCAGTTCAGGAATTAAAAGTTCTGACCTCGAACTATCAGGCGGAATTCGGCCATACCTCGGGCGGTACCATTCAGGTCGTTACGAAGAGCGGTACTCAGGACTTTCATGGGACGGCTTCGTGGAATCATCGGCACGAAGAGTTCAATTCCAACACGTGGGCAAACAACCACACCCTCAAGAACGGCGCGGCGACGCCTCGCGTGCCTTACCGCTATAACGTCGAAACCTACAGCATCGGCGGTCCGCTTTTCATCCCGAAGCATTGGAACCGCGATCGCAAGAAAGCGTTTCTCTTCTGGTCCCAGGAGCGCACCGGCCAGTTTGTGGCGGGTTCCACCCAGACGAAGTACACTCCCACGGCGCTGGAGCGTCAGGGTGATTTTTCGCAGAGCCTGAACAACAACGGAACCCAGATCAAGATTCTCGATCCCGATAACGGTAACATTCAGTTCAGCGGCAATAAAATTCAGCCTTCTCGCCTCAATCCCGTTGGACAGGCGGTGCTGAATTTCTTCCCGCTGCCGAACTATGTCCCGCAGCTTGCAAACCAGATCAACGTCATCAACTATACGGAGCAGGGAAGCGCCATCCATCCCCGCCTGAACTCGGTGCTTCGTGGTGATTATTACTTCAGCAGCAAACTCAGCGGCTACTTCCGCTTCATCAACGATGCGGACTATATGTATCAGCTCTTCAGCGGTGTGCAGTTCGCGCAGGATGAAGGCGGCCTTCTCGGCGCCAAGGGTATCGCTCCCATCGTTCACCCGAACGGCGGCCACAGCGAATCCGGCACTCTGACCTACACCATCACGCCGACAATGGTCAATGAAACCACAGTCGGCTATACGTGGGATCAATACACGTTCACCACCACCGACAATTTCGCGACGGAAGCGCGTTCGCTGATTCCCGGTCTCCCGCAGCTTTTCCCGGTTCCGAAAACGGACGCGCAGGGTCCGATCAATGGCTATGCCGATCCGACCATTCTGCCAACGTTCGTCTTCGGCGGCGCTCCTTCGAACTCCATGACCTATGAGCGCTCTGGCGCCAGTGCCGGTCAGGAAATCGCGACCAACCCTACCTGGTACTACGTCGATAACCTGAGCAAGGTCGCTGGCCACCACTCATTCAAAGCGGGTATCTATGTCGAGTTCAACACGAAGTACCAGTGCGCCTGCAAAAATTATGCCGGCGCCTTTAACTTCGCCTCTTCAACATCGAATCCGTTCCTCAACACCAACGACGGTTACGTGAACGCGCTGCTGGGTCACGTCAATAGCTACAACCAGAACAACGCCGAGCTGACGTTCAATGTGGTTTACCAAAACTATGAATGGTACCTGCAGGACAACTGGAAAGTGGGCCGCCGGCTCACCCTCGATCTCGGCGTCCGGTTCTATCATCAGTCGCCGCAGAACGACAACGGCCATACGTTCGTGAACTTCTTCCCGTCGAAGTATTCGAAATCGGAAGAATCGCGGTTGTATGTTCCGGTTTGCGGGAACGGAGCCGCCACCTGCACCGCGAACAACGGTCTGATGGCGAAGGACCCGGCGACCGGCGCACTGGTCGGCAGCGCCTTCATCGGAAGCTTCGTCCCGAACTCGGGCAACCCGTTTTCGGGTTCTGCAATTCTCGGCGTGGATGGCGTCAGCGAGGACACCTATCACCAGCAGGCGGTGGTTGCTGCTCCCCGCATCGGTTTCTCTTATGACCTCTTCGGAGACGGCAAGACCGCTCTTCGCGGCGGATGGGGAATCTTCTATAATCGGCTCGACGGTAATCAGTATTACCCGCTCTCGGCTTTGGCTCCAGCTTCTTACAACGTGGGAGTAAGCAGTTTGACCCTCGATCAGATCTCGGCGCAAAACACCGGCGCAGTGCCCTCGATCGCCACGCAGCAGGGTGTCACGCCAGCTACATCATGGGCGTTTCCAGCTGAAGTGCCGTGGGATACGGTGCAGAATGCGAGTCTTGACCTGCAGCGCACCATCGGCAAGAGCCTCACAGTGGATATCGGCTACACGCACAACCGCGTGTACAACCAGCACATTACCAATACGACCGGTAGCCCGTGCTGCGATATCAACTTTATCCCGATCGGTAGCGGTTGGCCATTCAACAAAGCGTCGCTCGATCCCACCACGGGCGGTAACACGAGCAACAATCTGAACAATAACCTGCAGCGTACTTTGTACCCCGGATACGGCAACATCAACATGACGAACTTCTCCGGCCATTCGAACTACAATGCGGCGACTGCGACGGTGAACAAGCGGTATGCGCACGGCGTGACGTTCGGCGTGTCCTATACGTTCTCGCGCGCACTTGGCACCACAAGCTACAATCCGGTGGTTCCCGATAACGAAGCGTACAACTACGGCCGCGTTGGTACCGACCGTACGCACAATCTGCAGATCAGCTACTCGTATGATCTCCCGAATGTCGCGAAGAAACTGGGCTGGAAAGCCGTTGGCTATGTTACGGACAACTGGCAGTTCTCGGGTATTACTTCGAGCGCGAGCGGTTCGCCGACCAATCCCAGCTGCGGTCTGACGTCTGGCTCCGCCGGGGTGACCGGCGGCTATACTGGTACCCCCAACCTCGGTACGCGTTGCCAGGTCGTCGGGGACCCGTTCTCCAATATCCCCACCAATGGCAATGGCCGGGTTTACTACAACCCCGGCGCATTTGCGATGACGGCGCTGGCCACGGGACCGAACAACTCCATTGTTGGGCCGCCGAGCTGGGGCAATCTGGGCGGTGGCTCGGGTGTTTTCACCAACCCGCACGTCACCAACTTCGACATGACGCTGACAAAGATGATCCCTCTCGGCAGCGAGAAGCGAATCATGAAGATTCAGGCTCAGGCCTATAACGTCTTCAACCATCCGGAATTCAGCGGATACAACGAAGGCATCCAGTTGGACCCGAAGACGAATCTCGTGTCGAACCTGTCTTCGCTCGGTTATGTGAACGGTACGGTCAGCGGTTCCAACCGCATCCTGGCGTTCTCGGCCCGCGTCGAGTTCTAAGCGGACAGCAGTTAATCAAAAGGGCGGGTATCCGGTGAACGGATACCCGCCCTTTTGTTTTTGCAGGGCGCGCGTCGAAATATTTGCCCCCCCCGCATTGACACCCGCCCATATTTCTACTACGCTGTTATCCAAATGGCAAAGCCTGACGCCCTCGGCTCATTCGAACAAGTCATTCTGACAGCCCTCCTCGTCCTCCGCGATAACGCCTACGGCGTCACCATCCGTGAAAAAGCCGAGGAGCTCGCGAACCCCAAAAAGGTCGCCATCGGCGCCGTCTATGTGACGCTCGACCGCCTCGAAGAAAAGGGTCTCGTTTCCTCCTGGCTCTCCGATCCCACTCCCGAACGCGGTGGCCGCTCCAAGCGCTGCTATCGCCTCGAACCATCGGGCCGCCGCGCTCTCGAGGAAGCGGCCGTCACTGCCAAGCGCATATGGGACAGCACCGCCAACGTGTGGGGCAGGGACTGGGCCAAAGGAGGAGCGAAATGACGACGTATCCGCCACAACTTGCCGAGGACCTGATCGCCTGGTTTCTCCCGCCTGCGTGCCGCGAAGAAGTTCTGGGCGATCTCTTCGAAAGTTGCCGCACTCCGCTCGAATACGGGATCAGCGCGCTCGCCGTCATTCCGCGCGTCATCTTCAGCCAGATCCGCCGCAACACCGACTCCTGGATCTTCCTGCTCACAGCCGCCGCGCTGCTCTACTCATTCATCGCTGGATCGCGCGACCTCTCGTCCGGGTTAGCGCACCCTCTGCTGCGCCTCGCCATCCCGCTCGTACCCGCGCTGCTGAGCCTTCTGCTCTGCAACGGCTTCGCTCCCGCCGAAGAACGGCGCCTGCGCGCAGTCACATTTGACATCGTGGTCACCATGGCGGCGGCCGCCATCACGCAGCTTGTTCTGCTTGCGCTGTTGCAGCGCAGCCTGATGCTTCCCGGCTGGGTGCCGTCCGAAGGCAGCGCCACGAGCTGGGTCGCCATCATCGTGCTGCGCGCCATCTTCCCGCCCGGAGTAAAGCTGCCGTCCACCCATTGGAGCCCGCAATGAAATGCGCCTTCGCCACCCTGTTCCTCCTGTTCTGAAAGCAGCCGAGCGAGCCGACGATCGATTCAGCGTTCTCGTACGGCTCTTCTTCAGCCGCTTTTTCGACAAAGAATCGCTCTCTCCCCAGGGCGACGCCGCGGCTAACGTCGTTCAGACGCTCGGAATTCTGGCCGCGCCCGGCGGCTTCATCTCACTCATTCTCTACTTCGCCGGCAGCGCCCAGATGGGGTGGAATCTTGTCACTCTGCGATGCCTCTTTCTCGCGCTCTCCATGTCCGTTATCAGCTTTATCGTGATCTTCGAATGGGACGCCATTTTTCCCGACCGCCGCGACTATCAGGTCCTCTTTCCCCTTCCACTGCCAATGGCAAAACTGTTTCTCGCCAAAATGACGGCGTTCCTTCTGTTCCTGGGAATGTTCCTCCTCGCGATCAACGGCATCGTCACATTGTTCTGGCCTGTCGTCTTCGATAACGGAAATTATCTGTTGGTCACGGGAACGCATTTGCTGGTGGTAACCGCCGCCGGACTTTTTTGCGCCTTTGCCGCCGCCTCGATCCAGGGCCTGCTCCTGATCGTGGTCCCCGCCAGGCTGTTTCGCTTCGTTGCCACCTGCGCGCAGACGGTTTTGCTGAGCGTGATGGTGATGTTCTTCTTCATTTCACCGCTGATCGCGAGTGGCATCCGCCCGATGACCGCCACTCACGCCGGTCTCGCGCGATGGATTCCCGCATACTGGTTTTCCGGACTCTATGAAATAATCCGTCCCGCGGTCCGCAATCAGGCGCTTCTCCACTCGGGCGGCGCCGCCCTCACAGCGCTGGTTCTCGCGATCGCGGTTTTCGCGTTGACTCACCTTCCGCTCTATGTCCGGCACACTCGTAAGCTGATCGAGACGCCGCCGGCCAGCCCCTCGGGACCCGGCAAACTGCACCTCGCCCTGAACGCCGCGGTCGATCGCTTCCTTCTGAAGCACCCCATTCAGGAGGCCGTCTATCACTACATTGGCCAGACCATCACCCGCAGCATGAAGCATCGCCTCTTCCTTGCCGTCTATGCCGGATTCGGCGCCGCGCTCGTCGTAATCAGCATTGCCCCTTCTCTCCTCACCGGCACAGGCCCGGACCGCGCCACGCTGATGGCCGTCCCCCTCACTCTTTCCTTCGTGCTGGTCTCCGGCCTGCGCGCGGCCTTCAACTTTCCGTCCGAACTCACCGCGAACTGGGCCTTCCGCATGACCGACACCAACCACACCAGGCAGTGCCTGATCGCCATGCGAAAGTGGACAGTCGTCTGCGGCGTGATTCCGCTGTTCCTCCTCCTTACGCCGTTTAATCTCGCGTTCTTCTCCTCGCGCGTCGCATTGTTTCAGTTCTTCTACGGAGTTACGCTCTCCGTCCTTCTCGTGGAACTCATGTTTCTGGGCTTCACGAAAATTCCCTTCACCTGCGGCTATTTCCCGTCGCGAAACAATCTCGTCTGGCTGATCGCGATGTACGTGGGCGGCCTGATCCTTTACAGCAGCAGAATGGCGGTCTTCGAAATCTGGCTGATGAACCGCCCGCAATACGCCGCTGCGTTTTTCTGCGCGGCTGGCCTGATCTGGCTGTTGTCCTGGAACTGGCGCGCTCGCGCGGGAGGTCCCATTAGCCTGGACTACCTCGGCGATGACGAGCCCGTCATCCGCACCCTGGAGCTCTCGCGATAACCATGCTCGAGATTCAATCTGTCACAAAATACTACCGGAACATTCCTGTAGTGAACGATGTCAGCTTTTGCGTGAGGCCCGGCGAAGTCACCGGCTATCTGGGGCCCAATGGCTCGGGCAAGTCGACCACGGTGAAGATGATCACCGGCATGATCGATCCCACGAAAGGATGCGTTCTGCTCGATGGCCAGGACATTCGCTCTGACCTCGCGGCGTTCAAGCGAAGGCTCGGTTATGTTCCCGAAGAGCCGCATCTGTACTCGTATCTGAGCGGGCTCGAATACCTGCAATTGATCGGACGTCTGCGCCTTTTGCCGGCCGCGGCGGTGGATCGTAAGGCGAACGACCTGCTGAACCTCCTCGCGCTGCATCCGCACCGGCACGCGTCGATTTCGGCGTATTCCAAAGGAATGAAGCAGCGCATCCTGATCGCGGCGGCGCTCCTGCACGATCCCGATCTCCTGATTCTCGACGAGCCGCTGACCGGAATCGATGTCACCTCAGCTCTTCTGTTCACCCACCTCCTGACGGAACTCGCCGCCGCCGGCAAGATGATCCTCTACATCTCCCACGTTCTGGAAGCCGTGGAGAAAGCCTGCGCTCAGGTGGTCATCATCTACAAGGGCCGCATCCAGGCCGCGGATTCCGTCGAAAATCTGCGGAACCTGATGCAACTGCCGTCGCTCTCCGAAATCTTCTCGCAACTTGCCGAGCAGCGCGATCTGGAAAAGGCCGCGCGCGATATCGTCGCCGTGATGAAAGGGTAATCGCGTGAAAAAACCTGTCTTTCTCCTTATACTGTTTTCCATAGCTGCAGCCGCGCAGAGCCCGTCCTTCGAAGCCGCTTCCATCAAACCCAACAACTCCGGCGAAACTTTCATATCCGTTCGCCTCGTTCCCGGCGGCAGCGTGCGAGCCGTCAATGCGACGCTCGAGAGCGTGATCACCACCGCCTGGCAGATCCCCGATTTCGAGCTCGCCGACGTCCCCGGTTGGGCGAAAAGCGAGCGCTGGGATATCGAAGCCAAAGGTTCCGGCGATACTCCTCCGCCCGAGACACTGGGTAAGCTGAAGTCTCTCCTCACCGATCGATTTCACCTGCGCGTCCACACCGAAACGAGAGAAATGCCGGTCTACGCGCTGTTGGTTGCGAAAGGCGGCGCGAAACTGCCGCCCGCGCACGAAGAATGTTTTAGTCCGACGGCTGGTATCCCGCCGCCCTCGCCGCTGGCGCGCCCCTGCGGAGGCTTCAACAGAGGCGCCAATCAACTTCTCGGCGCGGCAGATACCACCGCAAATCTCGCCCAGGTGCTCGCCAAAACCCTCGGCCGCTCCGTTATCGACAAGACCGGCCTCACGTCAACCTTCGACGTCACCCTGAGATGGACCCCCGACGAACTCCTGCCAACCGGAGACATTTTCACCGCGCTCCAGGAACAACTCGGCCTGCGCCTCGAATCGCAAAAAGGACCGGTGAGCGTTCTGGTCATCGATAGCGCCGAGCGCCCGACGCCGAACTAAACCGCTCTTATCTCCCGAGCCGCTGCAGGATACTCTCCGCCGCCGCCTTCACGTCCGGATCGTTCCCGCCGGCCGCCAGCTTCAGATGCTCTTCTGCCCCCGCAAAATCCCGGCTCTTTCCGAGCGCCACTCCCAACTCATACTGCGCCGACCACAGATCCGGCCGCAGCTTCACAGCTTCCCCAAACTCCCGCACCGCCCCCGCCAGATCGTTCTTATTCCCCAGCAGCAATCCCCAAAGCTCATGCGCTTCGGCCACGCGCCCGTTTGTCGCCACCGACTCCGAAACCTGCTTCTCCGCCTCATCCCCCTCGCCGAGCGAGTACAGCAGCCGTGCATAGTTGAGCCGCGCCTCCGCGTAATCCGGCTTCAATTGAATGCTGCGCTCGAAATGAAACCGCGCTTCCGTTGCGAAATCTTTTCCGCGCGAAGCCAGCAAACTCGCAAGGTTCATATGCGCCTGCGGCAGGCTCGGCTGAATCCGCATCGCCTCCCGGTATTCCTTCTCAGCGCCAGCATTGTCGCCGCGCGCAAGCAACAGTGACCCCAGCGAAATGTGGATCTCCGGCACTTCCGGATCAATCGCGATCGACCGCTGGAACATCGCCATCGCCTCCAGCGCCCGGCCCTGGCGCATCACCACCTGCGCGAGCATCCCCCACGCGCCCGCATCCTCCGGCGCGAGCGTCGTCACGCGCCGCAGCGTCGCTTCCGCCTGCCGCAACTGACCCGCTTCCATCTGCGCGCTCCCCAGCCGCCGCAGGATCAGCGCCGAATCCGGCGCGTGCGTTGCGGCCTCTTCGTAAAACCGAAGTCCCTTCGGCACGTCGCCCATCGCGGTCACGCCATCCGCCAGGTCCGCGTAGAAATCCGCCTGCGCAGGCTTGTACTTCTCCACCAGGCTTTCGAGCAACGGTACCCCGCGCGTCATATTGCTGTGCTCCACAATCTGCGAGAGCGCCCCGTATAACTCGGCCTCTTCCGGCCTGCGCGCCATGGTTTTCGGATAATACGGAACAACCTCGCCGCGATAGGGCGCAGTCTCCGATTCCGGAATCTCGCGCTTTGGCGCCGTCAGATCGCCCACCGGCTGCCGCGCGCGGATCGAATGATCCGTCATCAGTATGTACACCGCGTCATCCGTCCTCCGCTTCGGCATGTGGCACGCAATGCAATTGGCCGCGGCGTTGTGGGGCGGGGAACTCGGCATCGCCGCAAATGCCGCGGGCTTTGCTCCAGCCGCCGCGTGGCAGGTCTGGCAAATCTGGTTGTAATGCGTAGTCGCGGCCTCGCCACGCGGAATGTTATGCGGATCGTGGCAAGTCGTGCAAGTCAGCTTGCCTTCACTCTTCAGGAAGCATTGCGACTCGCGGAACCGGTACGCGCCCTGCGCCACTTCGAACCGGTCGCCCATCCCGCCCGCGCGATCGAACGTCAGCCGGAAATCCCCCAGCGGCTGGCCCGGCCGGTACGAAAAAGGCGCGCGATCAAACTTCCGCAAATCGTGCGGCAGGTTCTGCGTGGAGGTCTCCAGATGGCACTGCATACAGACTTCCATCTCACGGTCCCCGCTCAGCTTCTTCGGATTCACAATCGCCGCGCGAATCTCCGCCGCCGTCGCCCCCGCCTTCGACGCCGTCTCCACATGCAGCGCCCCCGGCCCGTGGCACCGCTGGCAATCGATCCCCTCGGGCAGCGGCTGCGTAAACACCGGCGTCGCGCCCACTTCGTCATGCCCCTTCGGAATTGTGGGGTAAGCATCGTGGCAGGACACGCACTCGTACGTGATCACGCGCGTTGACCCCGGATAATCCGGCCGGTCGAACCCCGGCGTCATCGCCCAGTAACCGCCCTTATCCGAATACCACCCGAGCGGAAGCTGCTGCATCGTCCCGCGGCTCGTCACATGAAGATAAGTCCGCCCATGATTGCCGGACCCCATCACGTAATCCACCGACTTTTCGTCCACGTTGGTCTCGCGCCCGTCAAAGCCCTTCTGCCAGCGCCGCTGGAAGAACTTCCCGTCGCGCTCAATCATCTCGATATAGGTATCGGACGCCGCATGATAAAACGGATGCGCCGTGGTGTCGGACGCCGTCGCCGCCGAAGGTTTATAGAACGACCGCCCCATGCCGGTCTTCGCGTAGCTCGCCGCGATACCGGCATGGCACATGGCGCACTGCGCCGGGTCCACGTAATGATTCGGGGGAGGAGTCGTCCGGCGGGTCTGCGCCACCAGCGCCGCCACGGCCATAATCGCAGCCGCCGCCGCGGGCCACTTCAACCGCATAGGCCTCCGGACATCTCTTGAATTTTCTCACGCCCCGCCGGAACCGCGTCTATTCGGCCTCAGGCGCTGTATGAAGGAAGTGCTCGCCGAGTGCGTCGATCTTCTTCCCCACCGGCGTGTACGAAACCGCCACCGAGAAAAGAAACGTCCCCAACGCGGTCATCGCGGCCTCCGTGTACTCGCCCCGGTAGTGTGATGCGTGAATCGCGGAATCCGCCAGAAACGTGCACGCGGCAAAAAAGACGGATGACGTCCAGCGGTTCACCAGATGCCGCGCGAATCGCGTAAACGTAAGCACCACCGCCGGAGCTACCGCCAGCAGCCCGGTCCGCGTGGCGATTTCCACGTGCGTCAGCGTCACGGCCGCCAGTTGCCCCTGCACCATCAGCAACAGGCACACCGCTCCCGCTTCCACGGCCTGATGGCCGCAAAGCGCCGCGCGAAACTGCTGCTTCCCGTGCCAGAGTTTACGAAGTTTCAATCCTTCACTCTAACTCAACCAGCATCTCAACCGGCGCGTCTCAGCTTCTCCTCATACATCGCGAAATCCGCCCGATGCAGCAACTCGGAAGCGGTCTCGCCCGCTCTCCACGAGGCGGCTCCTACAGCCGCGCCCACCATGATCGCCCGCTCCACGCCTTCAATCGCAAAAGGCTTCTCCATCGCTGTCTTGATGCGCGCCATCTCCGCGATCCCGCCCTCCACGAATGCCACGAATTCGTCGCCACCCCAGCGCCCGATCGTATCTCCCCCACGAAACGCCGACCGCAGCCGTTCCCCCACCTGCCGCAGCAACTGATCGCCCGCCGCATGGCCGTACGTGTCGTTGATTTTCTTGAACCCGTTCAGATCGATATAAATCGCCGTGAACGGCTCACCGCGCTTCACCCGCGCTTCGAGTTGCAATTCCACCGTGCGGCGGTTCGCCAACCCCGTCAGCGTATCCCGCGACGCCTGCATCACCAGTTGATCCTGCGCCTCTTCAAGCAGCGTCAGCGTGCGCTCCAGTTCCTCTGTTTTCCGCCGCTCCCGGTCCACCAGCCGCTTGCGCTCCAGGCTGGCTCCAATCCTCGCGCGCAGCAGCACCCGGTTGAACGGCTTCGGCAAATAGTCCACCGCTCCCATCTCGATGCATCGCACTACGCTCTGCAACTCTTCGAGCGCCGAAATCATGATCACCGGCAACTCGCGCAACTGCGGATCCTGCTTGATCCGCGCCAGCGTCTGAAACCCGTCCAGATCCGGCATCAGGATATCGAGCAGCACCAGATCGCAGGCCGATTCCTTCAGCAGCGCCAGAACCTCCAGCCCGCTCCGCGCCTCTACCACCTCGTGCCCTTCGCACACCAGACGCCGCCGCAGCAGATCGCGATTGGCGTCATCGTCATCCGCTATGAGAATCCTTCCACCGCCGCGCGCCGCGCCGTGAGCCGTCGCCGCCACCTTACGGTTAGCCGCCGGGACCACGGGAGCCGCCGGTATTCCGCTCAGATCCGCCAGTTTCCGCAGCGCCCCGCCAATCGCCGAAAGATCCGCCAGAGTCTCCCGGTGTCCCTCATTCAGCTTCTGGTCGATCGTCTCCAGCGCCTCTGAAATCTGCAGCGTTGTTCCCCGCAGGCCGCGCCGGAATTCGTCGCTCTCCCAGCCAGGCTCGCCGGATTCTTCGCGAAACGCTCTCTCAATGGACGCCAGCGCCTTCCGCCCGCCATCCAGGATCTGATCGAAGGCCGGAATGAACGGCTCCAGCCGCCTGTCCTTCGCCTCGTCGATCAGCAACTCCGTATATCCCACAATGTGGTTGATCGGCGTCCGGAATTCGTGCCGTAGCCAGGTCGGTGATTCAGTTTCGGTCATTTATATGTGACATATCGGACGCCTCTTGAGTTTGAATAGGTCGCACGAGAAATTTTTCCTCAAAATTCGCGGCGAGTGTTTCAATGGAATTGTGAAGCGCTCCGGAGTTGCGGATCTGCCTCTCCACGGCGGCCACGTCCCGCCTTGGCTTGCCGCGCGCATGACGGCTCTTGGCACGGCCATCGCCGAAAGTATCCTCCTCCACTACGGCCACGATGAATTTCTGATCCGCCTGAGCGATCCGTTCTGGTTTCAGGCCTTCGGCAGCGTGATGGGCATGGACTGGCACTCCTCCGGCATCACCACTTCCGTCATGGGCGCGCTCAAGCGCGGCCTGAACCCACGCGCTTCGGAACTCGGCCTCTACATCTGCGGAGGGCGGGGGAATGCCGGCCGGGCGACTCCGCGCGAGCTCCTGCAGATCGCCGAAGCCCGAGGCCTCGACGGCGACGCTCTTCAGCGCACCAGCCGCCTGACCGCGAAAATCGACAACAACTGCATTGCCGATGGCTTCCAGATATACCTCCACTCGTTCGTCCTCACCGCGGCCGGAGAATGGGCCGTGATCCAGCAGGGTATGAACGCCGCCTCGCACGTCGCGCGCCGCTATCACTGGCACTCCGCCAACGTGCGCGATTTCGTCGAAGAGCCGCACTCCGGCATCGCCGGCGAGCATCAGGGGCTGCTGATGAATCTGGTGGACACGCAGGCTCGCCCTGCCCGCGGCGCGCTTCTCGATATCGCTCGCAGCGGTCCCGACGCCGCCCTCGATACCATCCGCCATCTGCGGATGCCCGGCCACCACGACGTTCGCGCCGAAGACGTGGACCTGAAGCGCCTCGGCGCCGTTCTCGCCACCGCTTACGATCGCGAACTGAAAGGATTCGCCGATCTGCTGCTCGTCGAAAACCTCGGCCCCCGCACGCTCCAGACGATGGCGCTGATCGCGGAAGTCGTCCACGGCGCCCCGACCCGCTTTTCCGACCCGGCCCGCTTCTCTTTCGCCCTCGGCGGTAAGGACGGCCACCCGTTCCCAGTGCCTCTGAAGACGTATGACGAATCCCTCGGAGTTCTTCGCCGCGGCCTCGATCGCGCCAAACTCGACGGGGGCCAGAAGTCCGACGGCCTTCGCCGCCTCGATCGTTTCGTCCGTCAAGTCGAAAGTCGAATCCAGCCTGAAGCCAATTTCGACGCCGCCATCGCGCACGAACGCCGTATCTCAAAATCGATCGGAGGCCGCACCGTCTTCGACGATAAGAGCCACTCGCGGCCGGCGCAGCTAAGCCTCTTCTGACCCAGGTGGGGCGGGGCTTCCGCCCTGTCCGGATGGCGCTTCGCGCCACAAGCAACCATGAAAGCCCGCCAATAGCGCTTCTATTGTTATCAATAATTTGCGGCGGGCTTTCAATGGTGCGCATCGGGCTTCCGCCCGATGCTAATTCCCGCCCGGAATCTTCTCCGCGCCATCCACCACCAACACATCCACAGGACCCTTCCGCGCCTCCAGCTTGAGCCCAAGTTGCTCCTCAAGCGCAGTGAACAACGAGATTCCCGCAGCATCGGGACTCGCGTTCTGAAGCGGCCGAAGCGTCCAGGAGAGCTTAACCTGATACACGCCATCCAGCCCGGTCCTGTCGATAATCGGACGCTCCGTCTCAAACCGCGACAGAAGATAAGCCAGCTTTGGCATCGCCAGAATGTTGTCTATGCTGCCGCCCCAATTTTTACCCTGGAACCCGTCCGGAACTTCCTTCACCGGCTGCATCTTCACCCCGCCCTTCGCCGTCTCCAGCGCATAGTAAGACATTTCCTTCTGCTCCCGATGCGTAACTACCTGGAACCGCTCCGCCAGCAGCGTCTGCATCATCGCCTGCAGTTGCGCGGACGACGCGCCCGGCGCGGTCTTCGCATCGATGTTGTACAGGTATCGCTTCGATTTGATCCACTCCGGTCCTGAAATCTGCGCATCGGAGGGGATCCCATACGCAAAACGGACGCAGTCGTTGAGAGTCGCATTGCCAAATGTGACCTCCCCATTGCGCACCGTCCCGAGGTTCATATTGATTGCATCGCCCAGCGTCGAAACATCCACAGCCTTGACCGACGCCACATCGAACGCAGGACGCGGCTGCGCCTGCGCGGCGATACTCACGATCAAACCAGCGAGAAAGGTCGAAAAAACAGACGGTGACATCTGCTTTAAGGGTAGCTCCGCGAGGGGCTCCTGTGGAGCTTTAATCGGTATCGAGACCGGCCTTATGCAGCCGGGCTCTCAGTTCGGCAAAGCCCTGATCGCCTGAGGCTACCCAGGAGACCTTCCCATCCGGATCAATCAGGATATAGGTAGGAAGCGCTTCAACCTTATAGATCTCTGGCATCTGATTTTCCGTAGTCAAAGAGATCGGATAGTTATCAGGAGAGCCCTGCAGGTATTTCTCCACCACATCTCGTTCTTCATCCACGGAAATTCCGATGACCTGCAGTCCTTTGTCCCGATATTTGGCGAACAGCTTGTTGAGCGCTTTGCTGTCCGCCCGGCAGGGCGGGCACCATGTAGCCCAAAAGTCCAGAAGCACCGTTTTACCGCGCAGAGATTCGAGCGCGATCGAATTGCCCTGCATGTCCTTCAATGCGAGCGGCGGAGCGGGGTTTCCCATCAGTTGCTTTTTGAAAGCATTCGTGTCCCACTCGGTCAGACTGTGCACTTCTTTGTTGAATCGCGCCGGAACGCTGAACAGCTCGCTGTCCGGCGCCGCAACCGGGGCCACCTTCGTCATTTGGTACGTGATCTCGGTATTCCAGTTGTTGTAATGGTTGTACGTCGCTTCCACCGAAGTGGAGGAAATCAGAAGGCCATCCACCGTATTAATCAGCAGTTGTTTGACGCCTCCTGACCCCCTTGTATATTGGTTCGGCGATGTATAGCTGATGGGGCGGGCCTGAATGGGGACCTGCAGAAGGACGCACTCGTCCTGAATCACTGGCGGCGCGCAAGGCCGTCTTTCGAGCACTACGGCTTTCGACCACTTCGGGTCCGGTATCGTGTACGGAGTCGTCGTGGGCGGCGGCGACTTTGGATTGTACGGCTCACGCGTGAATTCGTGATTTCTTTCTTCCATCGAGAACAGGTCATGTCCGTCGAAAATGACGAGGCAGTTGCAGGTCCCGCTCAACCGTCTTTCGCGCCAGTTCTCACCATGCGCATCCATCAGCACCTGCCAGATCGCCGACTGCGTGGCGCCGTCCTTCTCATGGAATGTTCGGGTAACGTCGAACTCCTGATGGAACGTGGCGAGCTTGTTTCGCTTCGCCTCAAGCTCAAGCCACAACTTGTGGGCCGCGGAATCATCCCCCGCATACGCACTCATCGCGAAAATGATCCCCAAAGAGACCAATGCAGGCAATTTCATATGAGCAGAGGGTTCGCGAGCGAATCAGGATGGGAGCGTGGAGCCCGGTGCCGGGATTGAACCAGCGACATCCAGTTTACAAAACTGGCGCTCTACCAACTGAGCTAACCGGGCCTACTCGCATCTTAACAAACCGGCCCCTTGCATTCGGGCGATGGTCATACTCCCTAATGCGCCGTATTCAGCATCTCGATAATCTGCCGCAATTGCGCCTGTCGTTTGGGGTTCTTTTCAGCCTGCAATTGTTCTTCTGCGAAGGCGGCAAATGTGACTTTGTGGCCTGGTGTAGGCCGAATCCGTGAAAGCACCGTTCCATCCGGTCCGGAAGTGCAACAGAGCGTCTCGCCATTTGAATTTTTCACCGTGCCGCCGAACCCCATTTTCAGCGTGTTCGCAATCAGCTCAAGCGGAATCGGTATGGGCCCGGCGCTGGCGCCCCAGAAAAATTCCGTCCCGATGTCCGCTTTTGACGCGAGGAGCGTTCGAACAGCTTCCGGTTGCGCCGAATCGATAGCCGTAAACATTGGTTGAGCGGGCCCTGCGGCGTCAACGATACGGAACCTGAAAGTTCCCGACGCTTCCGTGACATCTTCTATGTTTGAGACTCTTGGTCGCGGACCGTCGATCTCCGCTCCTTTCGCAATCAGCGCATTCATCTTTTTGACGTCGCCCTTCGCAATCGCTTTGAGATCGGCCGTTATTTTGGGATCCGTCGTTTGTCCTGCCCCAGCGAGCGAAGTCAGAAGTGTAAGCAGCGCCAGCCAAATGGGGGTTTTCATACGTCAGGCGAGTTTAACATGTGTGCGGGGGCTTTAGATCAATGGACCCCTCCCTTGCAATTCACCCGCACCGCTGCCATCGTATCGGTGAGTATGTCCGCCTCCTGGACACGCCGCGGCTTCCTGGGCGCTCTGGCCATGACCGCCAGCGCGCAGCAAACCCCGGTCTTTTCGAGCGACGTAAAAGTCGTCAGCGTGCTCGCGTCCGTACGCACCAAAGACGGCGGCATCGTCAATGACCTCACCCAGGACGACTTCATCCTCTCCGAAGACAAGCGCCCCCAGAAAATCCGCTACTTCTCGCGAGAGAGCAACCTGCCGCTGATCCTCGGCCTGCTCGTCGATACCAGCGGCAGCCAGCTCAACGTGCTCGATGAAGAGCAAACCGCCAGCTATCGTTTCCTCGATCGCGTCCTCCGCGAAAGCGTCGACAGAACCTTCCTCGCTCACTTCGACGTCGGCACGGAATTGCTCCAGGATCTCACATCCTCCAAAGAAGCGCTGCGCCGCGGTCTCGATAATATGCAGCCTTCGCGCGGCGGCTGGGGACATCGCGGCGGCGGCACCACGCTCTACGACGCCATCTATCTCGCCGCGAACGAAGTTCTCCGCAAACAGGAAGGCCGCAAAGCAATCGTCGTCCTTACGGATGGCGTGGATCACGGTAGTCTGGTCACTTTGAATGAAGCCATCGAACACGCCCAGCGCGCCGACGCCATGGTCTACTCCATCATGTTCGAAGGCGACGAGCGCGGCGGAAACGGCGGGGGCATGTTCGGCCCCTTCGGCCTTCCCTCCGCATTCGACGGCTACAAGGTTCTCCAGAAAATGGCGCGCGAAACCGGCGGCGGCTTCTTCGAAGTGTCACGCGGCATGACAATCGACCAGATCTACCGCCTCATCGAAGAAGAACTCCGCAACCAGTACAGCATCGGCTACACGCCCGACGGCCCCCTGACTGATGCACGCTACCGCGCAATCGATCTCAAAACCCGCCGCAAAGGTCTGATCGTCCAGGCCCGCAAAGGCTACTACCCGACGGCGCCCTGACGTACCAAAAATAGTACAATGGTGTTTGGCGCTCAAGCGGCTTCCTGCTTCGTTCTATCGATTGGAAAACGGCCGCGAACCGGTGCGGGAATGGTTGAAGACACTCGACCCGGAAGATCGGCGGATTATCGGTGAAGATGTAAAGGATGTCGAGTTTGCCTGGCCCATCGGAATGCCGTTAGTTCGGGCGATGGGCGATGGATTGTGGGAAGTGCGAAGCATCTCACTCACAGTCGAATAGCGCGAATACTGTTCTGCGTCGAACATGGTCGAATGATCCTCCTCCACGGATTCATGAAGAAGACCCCAAAAACTCCGCAGCGCGATCTGGATCTCGCGTTGAAAAGGAAGAAGAACGAAATCGCATGAAAAAGAAAAATGTCGGGTCGTCCTTCGATAGCTGGCTCCGGGAAGAAGGCATCTACGAAGAGGTGAGCGCGACGGCCATCAGAAGGGTGCTCGCTCGCCAGGTAGACGCCGCGATGAAAGAGAAACATTTTTCGAAGGCGGAAATGGCGCGCAGAATGCAAACGAGCCGCGCTGCCCTGGACCGATTGCTGGACCCGGAATACGGAGCCATTACCCTGAGCACCCTCTGTAAGGCCGCCAATGTTCTGGGACGTCAACTTGTCGTGGAACTTCGTTAGTTAAGTTAACGGCTCAGGAGTCCGCCCGAGTTATTCAAAACGAAGCCGTCAAACCTTCCCACGCCGCGGCCGTATTCCCAAACTCCCCCCGCGCCTCTGTCTGAATCCTCGCCATCATATGATCGTCATGCCCCGGATCGTGATGGAACAGCACCAACTGCTTCGCCCCCGCCTTCGCCGCAATCTTCGCGGCCTCCAGCCACGTACTGTGCCCCCAGCCGCGATGCTCCTCGTATTCCTTCGGCGTATACTGCGTATCGCAGATCAGCACATCCGCATCCTGCGCATTCTCGAGCAGCAAACCATCCAGCGCCGCATCCCCATGCTCGAAATCCGTCGCATACACCACCACGGATTTTCCGCACGTAATCCGATACCCTGACGCCCCCTGCGGATGATTCAGCGCGAACGGCTTCACCACCGCGCCCCCAATCTCCACCGGCGCCCCCGCCTTCATCTCGATAAACGTCCGATTTGCCGCCACCCGAGCCAGATCCACCGGAAAATATGGCTGCGCCATCTGCCCCTCGAGCGTCTCCCGCAGCGGACGCCCCGTATCGCCCGAATGAAACGTGACCTCGTTCTTCGCCCCGTAAATCGGCGCGAAGAACGGCAACCCATGGATATGGTCCCAATGAAAATGCGTCAGAAAAATATTCGCGCGAATCGGAGCGCCCGCGGCCTCCTTCACCAGACGCGCGCCGAGTGCCCGAATCCCTGTCCCCGCATCGAAAATCAGGCAATTCCCATCCGGCGTGCACACTTCCACACACGAAGTATTCCCCCCAAACCGGAGGTTTTCGGCGACCGGAGTCGGGGTCGACCCCCGCACACCCCAGAAGCGCAGCGTCATCTGCCGTTCAGACATTCGTCAGAACGCCATCTTAGTACGGAGGCGCTTCTGGCCGGACTTTTCGATCTCCAGCTTCAGCGCCGCCCCATAGGCATCGCGAGCTTCCGCCGCGTGATTGAGCGCCTTCTCCACATCGCCAATCCGCTCCCAGACCGCCGCGTCATCCATCTCCAGCCGCGAAGCCGCGCGCAATTGATCGAGCGCCTGCTCCGGCTGATCAGCCTTGATGTAAACCTCCGCCAGCGCCGTCCGCGCCGCCACGAATTCCGGCTTCGCATTTACGATCGCCCGATACTGCTCGATCGCGCCCGCGTTGTCCCCGCGCTGCGCCAGCGCTTCCGCCAGGCCAATCCGCGACGCCAGATAGCCCGGATTCGCCTGCAGATTCTCGCGCCACAGATCAATCGCCTCCTGCTGCCGGTTCCGAATACCCGCCAGCAGTACCGCCAGATTATGCTTCGTCTCCACGCGGTTCGGTTCCTTCACGAGCGCCGCGCGATACAGCCTCTCCGCCTCCGCGTTCTTCCCCTCCACCGCCTTCAGCGCGCCCAGCGCATTCAGCGGCATCGCGGAATTCGGCATCAGCGCCATCGCCTTGCGATACGAAGCCTCCGCGTCCCCGCGCCGGTTCATCTTCTGGTACAGCATCCCCAGATCGTAGGGCAGAAACCCATACTGCGGCCCCACTTTCATCGCCAGTTGAAACGTCCGGATCGCGTTGTTGTTATCGCCCCTCTCCTGGTAAGCGAGCGCCAAACCCAGCAACGGATACGTCCAGTTCGGAGCCCGCCGCGCCGCATCGCGAAACGCCGGAATCGCCTCCGCATAACGCGCCTGCTCCAGATACGAAATACCGAGCGCGTTGTACCCATACGCCTCGCCCGGATCGGTCCTGACCGATTGCTCCAGCAGGCCGGACGCCTGCGTGTACTGCCGGTCGAACACAAGCGAACGCCCCGCGAAGAAATCGTCGCGCGCCTGCAGATACATCGATTCCGGCGTCAGCCGGATCGCCGCCTCCATATAATGCGCGCCGTTATCGAAATCCGCTTTCACCTGTGGTGTGTCGCCGCCCCCCAGATAGCGAAGCAGCACCTGCTGTGCCTGATCCTCCAGCGCCACGCGCAGCGAATTCTCCTGCAAAAACATCCGCTCCGGACTCAGCTCCGCCCGCATCCGGTCCAGATAATTCCACGCGCTGTTTTGTTCCGTCGGCAGAATGCGCCGCGCCCCAATCGCCGCCTGAAATGCATCGATATCCGCCTGCGCCTGCTGCGAAATCGTCAGCGTCCCCGCCGCCTGCGCCACCAGCAGCGGATCTCCCGTGCGCGAATCGTAAAACGTCCGGATGCGCGCCAGCGGAATCCCGCTCTTCGAAAGATCCGAGAGCTTCGTCTCATTCGCCATGTTGCCGAAATCGCGCGGATGCTGCTTGTTATTCGTCAGCTGTGAAACATTGCTGCGAACATAGTCGATCAGCTCCCCGGCTTCCACCGCTTTATTCGCGTTGTTGTCCGCGCCGCCTTCCAGGCCCTTCAGCACCGAATAACTGAACGCCCCATGCCCGCCGCCATACGCCGGCCCTTCATACGAAACTTCCTTCGGACGCGCCGCCATCAGCCCCAGCATTTCGCCCGGCGCTTCGCCCAGCTTTTCCACCGCGGCCCCCACGGCATCGGTCTTCAAACCGCCGATCGTCGCCGCGCGGCAAACATCCGCCAGAAACACCACGCGCCCCACCTTGTTCAGTTCTTCATTCACCAGGCTCTGCAACTCAGCCATGGGCAGGGCAGTCGCCGAAAGATCTTCCGGATCGCTGTCATACGTCATGATGAACGCGCCGCGCGCATCCACCGTGCCATGTCCCGCCACCAG
>CAZWTH010000060.1:0-7682 GCA_964636715.1 uncultured Solibacteraceae bacterium
ACTACGCACCCGAGGTGAGGGAGTGGCCCGACCGACAGGCTGGCCAAACACGAGTTTGCGATCCGAGTCGCTCATTACCTGTAATGACGTTGGATCGGAACCAAAGGCTACTTACTGCAAAGTAATTGTTTTTGTAAAGCTGCAATTCATTCACAGCTTCTTCAGCTCTGCACGCCGGGCTTCGGCCCGGCGCTGATGTCCCGTAACGCTCAGGGCCGCAGCTCAGCCGCCACTTCGCGTCCTTCCGAAAGCGCGCGCTTCCAGCTCTCGCGTTTCTCATGCCGTGACGGACCCACGCCGGTGCGATAGAGCCGATCCAGCCCATTCCCCACCACCCACGTCCCGGCATACGCCACCGCCGCTTTCGGAATGAGTCCGCCGCCCAGCGGGATCTTGCCCACCAGCTCGCGCGCAATCGCCCGCCAGCCGAACGCGCCTGCCGCAATCGCGGCAATCGACGCCTTCTGCTCCGCATATCCAACCGGCCGGTCGTACACCGCCGCCAGCATCAGCGCCATACGGACCTGGTTCATCGTAAGGAACGCCGTGTCCGTCGCGAATTCGCCCACCGCCCACGGCAATTCGATGATGCCGGGGATCACATTGGGCAGAGCCGTCGCCAGCGCCAGCAGAGCGTTCTCACGCGAGACGCGCGTCACAATGCGGTGCGCAACCGCCATCCGGAACGCCGGAAACGAACGGCCCAGCGCGAGCTCGATCGGCTGATTCTCGGTAACAATCGCCTCCACCATGGACTCATCCGCGGCAACCGAGCCGGCGGGATCGAAAAGATATCCATTGCGCGGCAGCCCAATACCCGGCTCGCAAAGGATGAAATCGAAATCCTTGTGCGGCTTGTCCAGCCGGTAAACCATCCGCAGCGACTGCCCCCGCGTAGCCGTATCGAGATGCGGCGGCACGAGAAAATCCTCCATGTCGCGAAACACACTGCCACTCGAAGCGAGCAGGCCCACCCGAAGTTCCTGCGCAGCCGCGGCGCGCACTTCGTGTGCGTTCAGCCCCGCATAAACCTTCCGGATGTCCTTCAGGACGCTCATCGACATGGAAATTCCTCCGGCTTCATTCTAGCGTCAAGGCGTTGCACGCACGTCTCCAGAATGGCTCGATATAAACAAAACGGGCGAAGCGTCTCCGCTTCGCCCGTTCTCTATCTCCAGAGCTCCGATTCCTATTCGGGATCGCGACGGCTCTTCTTGCGGTTCCGCTTGCGCGCCAGCGCAGCCTTCACCCGCTTCTTTTCCCCTGGCTTCAGGTAAAAGGAATGCCGCTTGACCTCTTTAATGATGTCTTCGGTCTGCACTTTCCGCTTGAAGCGGCGCAGCGCATTCTCGAGCGTTTCCCCTTCCTGCAATCGTACTTCAGCCAATGAACAACACCTCCTCACTGATCGGAAATTTGCACCGAAAAGCCCTGTTGGGCAAGGTGCTGTATCATATGAGTTTGCGCGTTCAGAAAATCACCTGACCGGCAATTCTTAAGCGTAACACAGCATGTAAGAACCCCTTCCTGAGTGAGCAATCGCCCCCTTCGTCCGGCGGCGAGCCGCGCCAGGATCACGAAAGATACAGGAGATCCAATTTGTCCAGCATCGTCAAAGTCAGCGGAATCGAAATTCTGGATTCGCGCGGCAACCCCACCGTTGAAGCCGAAGTCTACCTCGCCGATGGCAGCGTCGGCCGCGCCGCCGTCCCCTCCGGAGCCTCCACGGGCGAACACGAAGCCTGTGAGCTGCGCGACGACGATAAGTCCCGCTACCTCGGTAAAGGAACCACAAAGGCTGTCGCCGCGGTCAACGGTCCCATCGCGAAGGCCCTCCACGGACACGACGCCACCCTCCAGGCCGCCGTCGACGGCATCATGATCGATCTCGACGGCACCCCGAATAAATCGAACCTCGGCGCCAACGCCATCCTCGCCGTTTCCATGGCCACCGCCCGCGCGGCCGCAAACTCTCACCGCGAGCCGCTCTACCGCTACCTCGGCGGCGCCAACGCCTGCACGCTCCCCGTCCCCATGATGAACGTCATTAACGGCGGCGCGCATGCCGATAGCTCCGTCGATATGCAGGAATTCATGCTCGTCCCTTACGGCGCGAGCAAGTTCTCCGAATCGCTCCGCATGGGCGTCGAAATCTTCCACACCCTCAAGGGCGTGCTCAAGAAGAAGGGCTACTCCACCGCGGTGGGCGACGAAGGCGGCTTCGCTCCCAATCTGAAGTCGAACGACGAGGCGCTCGAAGTCCTGCTCGAAGCCATTACCAAGGCCGGTTACAAGCCCGGCGATCAGGTCGGCATCGCGCTCGATCCCGCCGCCAGCGAATTTTTCAAAGACGGCAAGTACATCTTCAAGAAGTCCGATAAGAGCGAACGCACCAGCGAGCAGATGGTCGACTTCTGGGCCAACTGGCGCCGCCAGTATCCCATCGTCTCGATCGAAGACGGCCTCGCCGAAGACGATTGGGCCGGCTGGAAGCTCCTCACCGACACGCTCGGCGCCAATACCCAGCTCGTGGGCGACGATCTCTTCGTCACCAACACGGCGCGCCTCACGCGCGGCATCGAATCGAAGACCGCGAATTCCATCCTCGTCAAAGTGAACCAGATTGGCTCGCTCACCGAAACGCTGGACGCCATGCTGACCGCGTCGAAGAACGGCTACACCGCTGTCGTATCGCACCGGTCAGGCGAAACCGAAGATCCGTTCATCGCCGACCTCGCCGTCGCCACCAATGCCGGCCAGATCAAGACAGGCTCAGCCAGCCGCACCGACCGTATCGCCAAGTACAACCAGCTTCTCCGCATCGAAGAGCGTCTCGGCGTTGCCGCGAAGTTCCCCGGCCGTAAAGCCTTCCGCCAGTAAAGCAGAGCGTTCCGCCAGTAAAATGTCCCGCACGAAACCACTCATCCTCACCATCCTCGACGGCTGGGGCTTCTCCCCAGCCACCGAGGGCAATGCGATCGCCCAGGCGCGCAAGCCCACTTACGACATGCTGCTGCGCGATTTTCCAAACACGCTCGTGCACACGTCCGGACCGTCGGTCGGACTGCCCGAAGGACAGATGGGGAACAGCGAGGTCGGCCACCTCAACATCGGCGCCGGCCGCGTGGTGCAGATGGACGTCACCCGCATCGACGCCATGATTTCTTCCGGCTCGATCTTCAGCGACCCGCTGCTGGTTGACCTGATGAAGCACGCGCGCGAAAACCGCCGCCTCCACATCATGGGTCTGTGCAGCGATGGCGGCGTACATTCGCAGCTCACCCACCTGTACGCCGTTCTCGAAATGGCGAAGCGCGAAGGCGTGAAGGAAGTTTTCGTTCACTGCTTCATGGACGGCCGCGATACGCCGCCCGAAAGCGGTCTCGGCTACCTCCGCCAGGTGCAGCAGAAGCTGCGCGAAATCGGCGGCGGCAAAATTTCCACCGTTGCCGGCCGCTATTATTCCATGGATCGCGACAAACGCTGGGAGCGCGTGGAGCGCGGGTACGGCGCCATGGTGCACGGCAACGGCGAACGCGTGGAGGACGTGGAAGCCGCCATTCTCCGCTCGTACGAAAAGGGCGTGACCGATGAATTCATCGAGCCCCTGACCGTCGTCGATTCGCGCAAAGAACCCATCGGCCTGATCCGCGAAGGCGACGCCTGCTTCTTCTTCAATTACCGCGCCGATCGCGGCCGCGAGATGACGGAAGCCCTCACCGCCCGCACACCCGTCGCGAATCTGAAATTCCTCACCATGACCCAGTACGATAAGTCGCTCAACGTGCCTTTCGTGCTGACGCGCGAGCCGATGGAGAACATCCTTGGCTACGTCTGCGGCGAGCTCAACTGGAAAAACCTCCGCATCGCCGAAACCGAGAAGTACGCGCACGTAACTTACTTCTTCAACGGCGGCATCGAAAAGCCCTTCCCCGGCGAAGAACGCGAGATGGTGGCGTCACCAAAGGTGGCGACTTACGACCTGAAGCCTGAAATGAGCGCGCAGGGCATTACCGACATCGTGCTCGATGCCATGGGCCGCCGCGATTTCGACGTCATCGTGATGAACTTCGCGAACGCCGACATGGTCGGCCACTCCGGCAAGCTGGAGCCAACCATCCGCGCGGTGGAAGCGATCGATACCTGCCTCGGCCAGATCTGGAAGCGCCTCAAGGAAAAGAACGGCCGCTGGATCATCACCGCCGATCACGGCAACGCCGAAACCATGATCGACCCGATCACCAAAGGCCCGCACACGTACCACACCACGAACCCGGTGCCTTTCATCCTGGTCGACGATTCCGGCGACAAACTGCGCCCGAACGGAGCCCTCCGCGACGTCGCTCCCACGCTCCTCGGCGTTCTCGGCGAAAAGCAGCCCCGTGACATGACCGGCCGCGACCTCCGCCATCTCTAACTCAATAACCCTAACCAACTAACTCAACTTTTTTCTCGTGGGGCGGGGCTTCGGCCCTGCCGTCGAGCTTCCGCTCGACGCAAACTACCTCGTTACGCCAGTGCCCGTCTGGCTATAGCTAGCTATGAACACGGCGGCCGAAGTAACAGAGGCCGAGCAGCCCACTGCCCAACAGGACGACGTTCGCCGGCTCAGGCGCCGGCGACGGGCCCTGATCGGTGACGGAAACGTCATCAACCGCCCAGCCACCACCCGTCGCTGCGCCGGTAAACGCGATCACCGTGGACGTTCCGGTAGCGGTTACCGTGAAATCCTCCAGGACGTAACCAAAGGCATTCGAGTTAGTCAGATTCAGCGCCTGATAACCGCCAAAATCCGCGGTGAACGAATTGGGAGACCCGGAAAAATTGGTCAGCCAAAAGGAGAAATCGTAAACATCACCCGGCGTTGTCGTCAGCGTTTGCGAGAGGGTGACGGTCCCCACGTCTGCGGACCAGTTGCCAGTATGCGCACCGGGGCCGCAATAGCCCTCGCTGCTCGTAACTGCCCAGCCTGGAGGAGTGGCTCCCGGAAAAGATGGACAGCCTTCGAAGCCGGGATCGACTACCAGGTTGGCGTGCGCCGGAATCAGAGCGGCAAAAAAAGCGAGAGCGATGAAAGTGAAATAGCGCATAGTTTCCAAAGTTAACATGGGGTGCTCGCCCCGCCGTCTGCGCGGCCAGCAGCGCCCTCCCCAACACCTTGTTAATCCGGCCATTCGCTCCACCATCCCCAAACTTCCGCGCACCGCGAGCCGCGCCTTCCCCCACGTCATACCTCTTCAGCAACAGATTCACCGGCGCATCCCGAATAGCAAGTCTGATATGACGCCTACGGACAAACCCGGCACCCTTCATCTCTGGTCGACGATTCTGGCGACAAGCTGCACGCAAACGGAGCCCGCCGCGACGTCGGGCCCACGCGCCTCGGCGTCCTGGGCGAAAACCAGCCCCGCGACATGACCGGCCGCGACCTCCGCAAGCTTTAGGCCCCGCTGAACTCGAATTTTACTTGAAAAAGAACAGGCTGTTGGTCCACTAGACAGGAACCAAATCGCATCTTCACGATGTTCTGAAGTAGTCGCTGCCTAAGGCGCAGGAGGTCGCCCCGCCACACCAATCCGATCCACCCGCGCCAACTCCCGCTCCACCTGCTCGCGTTCCGGCGCAGCCGGCGTCAATTCCAGATACCGCCTCAACCGCTGCCGGGCTTCACCGTTAGCGCCCCGCGCCAGCAGCGCCATCCCCAGCACATAATCAATCCGCGCATTCGCCCCGCCATCGCCAAACCGCAGCGCCGCCCGCGCCGCACGTTCCGCCACGTCATACCGCTTCAGCGCCAGATTCACCAGCGCATCCGAATAACAAGTCTGATACGAAGCCTCCGGATCGAGCCGCACAGCCTCATCCAGATCCCGCGCCGCGGTCATCAAATCATTTCTTTGCACCGCCAGCAACCCCAGGTTCATCCACGCATCCGCATACTCCGGATAAATCCGAATGGCCGCCTCGAATCTCTTCACCGCATTCGCCGGCTTCTTCTGCCGCACTTGCTTCTGCCCCTGCTCAAACAGCTTCACCGCCTCATGCGGAGCCTTCAATGACGCCGCACTAACCGTCGGCCCCGTTCGCGGCTTACTCCCCTGGTCCTCCGCGTCTCCAGCCGAATTCCGGGTAATCGTAATCGTCCCGACATTCACCATGCCATTCGCCGACCGCACCGAAAACCGCGCCGACGTCGAATCATACCCGAAAACTTTCGCCTCGATCGTGCATAGACTCGAAGCCGCCACCGAGATCGGATCCGGCTTAAACGTGAACCGGAACTGTCCGGACGGACTGACCAGCCCCCCGTCCACGAAATCGCCGTGGCAATCCGCCGCAATCCGCACGTCCGGCGGCAAGCTCGTATCGCCCGCGGCCGAAGATCGCTCCACCGCCCCGGACACGATCAGCGTGTAGACCGGCCGGCCTTCCTGTCCGGAGAGGCCCACGGCGGCAAGAACCAGCAGGCTGGAAGCACGGAGCCGCATGATCGCTAAACTGGTATGGAGTGTCCCGCGTTCTCACACAGAATACCGAAAATGACGCCTCTGTAGCCGCCCGCGCGGTCGGCGGCGCCGTTTTCCCCATTCTGATCTCCATCAGCTTCTGCCACCTGCTGAATGACCTCATTCAGTCGCTCCTGCCCGCCATCTATCCAATCCTCAAAACGAGCTACCATCTCGATTTCGGCCAGGTCGGCCTGATCACGCTCTGCAATCAGCTCACGGCGTCCATCCTGCAGCCAGTCGTCGGCCACGCCATGGATAAGCGCCCCGCGCCCTACTCGCTGAGCGTCGGCATGGGCTGCATGTTCTTCGGCCTCATTCTGCTCGCCTACGCGCCGATCTACGGCATGATCCTGCTGGCCGCGAGCCTCACCGGCATCGGCTCGGCGATCTTCCACCCCGAATCCTCGCGCGTCGCCCGCATGGCCTCCGGTGGACAGCACGGCCTCGCGCAATCGATCTTCCAGCTCGGCGGCAACTTTGGTTCTTCGCTTGGCCCGCTGCTCGCCGCATTCATCGTTCTGCCCAACGGACAGCACAGCCTCGCCTGGTTCACCCTCGTCGCCGTCACCGGCGTCATCATCACGTACCGCGTGGGCGGTTGGTACAAGGCCCGCGTCGCCGACCGCTCGCAGCGCAAAGCCCATCAGGAAGTCGTCGAGCACGGCCTCAGCAAAGGACGCGTCCGCCTCTCCATCGCCGTTCTGCTGGCTCTGATGTTCTCGAAATTCTTCTATCTGGCCAGTCTGACGAGCTACTACACGTTCTTCCTGATCGATAAATTCCACGTCTCCGTGCGGAATTCACAGTACTGCCTCTTCGTGTTCCTGGCCTCAGTCGCAGCCGGCACCATCATCGGCGGTCCCGTGGGCGACCGCATGGGCCGCAAGCTCGTCATCTGGTGCTCCATCCTCGGCGTGCTCCCCTTTTCGCTCGTGCTCCCGCACGCAAGCCTGATGTGGACGATTGTCCTCTCCATCCCGATCGGCGTCATCCTGGCCTCCGCCTTCCCGGCCATCATCGTGTACGCGCAGGAACTCCTGCCCGGCCGCATCGGCCTCATCTCCGGCCTCTTCTTCGGCGTCGCGTTTGGCCTCGGCGGCATCGGCGCGGCGGTTCTCGGCGAACTGGCCGACAAAACCAATATCCGATTCGTCTATCAGGTCTGCGCGTTCC
>CAZWTH010000061.1:0-3079 GCA_964636715.1 uncultured Solibacteraceae bacterium
GATTCCTTTTCATTCAGCCTCTATCGAAAAAACCAGGAGTATCAGGCCCTGATCGGCTGGCTGGCGGGAATCGCCTGGCTCGTGCTCCGCGCATCGATCCTGCGGCCCTAATCCGCTTTACCCGGCATAATCCCTGGGACTTCCGGATTTTCACCTTATTTCCCTCTATCTCAAAGAAAACAGAACACTCCTAATCAAAGTGAATATTCGCACCGGTGGTGGGCTTATGGGATAATTCCGAACATGGCGTTTCATCGAAAATGGCTCGGAGGGGCCTTCGCAGTGGCGCTTTTGCTGCTGCCGGCTGCCTCCGCGAGTGACCTTCCCCGATACACATTCAATGAACTTACTGACAGCGCGGAGGTGATTGCTACCGGCAATATCACGCGCACGTGGACGGACTGGGATTCCGACCATGCCTACATCTGGACGCACTACGAGCTGACGGTTGCGGACCTTGAGAAAGGCGCGGCGGGAGCTTCCATCGACATCGCCGAGCCCGGCGGAAGCCTGAATGGATTAAGGATGAGCATAGCGGGCGCGACAGGCTATCGCGTCGGGGATCACGTTCTGGTATTTCTCTCGCGGATGCCCAACGGCTATCTGCGCACAGCGGGTTTCGGGCAGGGCAAATTTTTGATCGGATCGAACGAACGCCTGCGCGCCGAAGTCGAGCTGAAACCTTCGGTTGCGGAAGGAGTGCAGGTGCGCTCACTCAGCGGGATGAGCGTCCACCAGGCGGCACAGTTGGTCGGAGCGCGCGTGCGCGTGTTCAGAGGTGTCCGCTAATGAAAATCACTGCTCCAGCGGTCCTCGCCATCAGCGCGCTGTTGATCCCGGGCGCCTTCGCCTACAACGGTGAAACGTTCCCCTCGAATGGACAGAATATCCAGGTTTTCCACCCTGACGCCGCAAGCCTGCAGTTCTACCTGAACTCGGGCGTGGTGGCCGGCGCAGCCAGCAGCCGGTCTGGCCTGACGGTGATTTCGGCGGCCAGCAACCCGAAGGTCGCCGTGGAAGCGGCCATGGCCTCCTGGAATAACGCCGGTTCTTCCGTGCATTTCAATGCCCTTCAATCCACGGATGCGGCCCACGATCCGAGCGACTGCCGGAACGTCATCGCTATAGGCAGTACCGATGCCGACCTCAGCGTCCTTGGCTTCGTTTCTTCGGCAACGCCGGGCGCCGTCGCTGTCACCCAGAACTCGTTCGTACAGGGCGGCGGCAGCGTCTGTGGCGGCTCCACCAGCGTGCAGGCCGGCTCCATCATCGACTCCGACATCGTCATCAACCCGTATGTGCAGTTCTCGACGAACAGTGCCTCCGGCACGGTAGACTTTCAGGCCGTGATGACCCACGAAATGGGCCATGTCCTCGGCATGAATCACTCGACTCTGATGAGCGCCACGATGTACCCATATGCGGCCACGCACCAGCGTCATCTGAGTGCCGATGAGAGGGCGTTCGTCGCAAACTACTACAGCACGGGCTCGACTGCGACCGGCGTTGTGGGCGGTACCGCGACCCTCAGCGGAAACCCGCTGAAGTTCGGCGTCGTCGTGCTGACCGAGCTCTCCGGTACCGGTAGTCTGGTCACCACATTGACGGGCGCGGACGGCAAGTACTCCGTGCGCGTGCCCACCGGCACGTACAACGTCTATGTCGAGCCATTTAATGGACTCGTGACGACGAACAACATCTACGACCTGACGACCTCAAACGGCGTGCTGGATGCGACGGCCGTCACCACAGGCTTCCAGCCCACTTTCGCGGGCGGCAACAGTGCGAACCCGCAGACGTTCGCCGTGGCGGCTGCCGCGACGGTCACCGCCGATATTGCCGCGGTGAGCGGCGTTTCAGCCCTCACGCTGCCGGTTTATGGAATTGTGCCCGCCGGCGCATCAATCGCCAACAACAGCTTCGCGGCTTACGGGAACAGCATTGTGGTGAGCGGAAATACTTCGTACGATCTCCTGCTGACCGGCGCCGGAATCGATTCCACTGTCAGCGTCTCCTACATCGGAACCAATGTCACGGTGAAAGGCACGCCAACGGCGATTCCGGGAGTGACGGTATCCGGCCTGCCGGTGTACCGGCAGACGCTGGATATCGGATCCCAGACCGTGCCCACGATCGGCACGATCGCGATCTCGAAGGGCACCGCATTCCTGCCCATCTCCGGAGTGCTGGATATCGAGCCGAATGTTCCGACGATCAGCAATGTGCAGGACGCGGAAAGCGCCAGCAAAACGATTGCGGCCGGCCAGTATTTCACAATCTACGGCAACAATCTGGGAAGCAACACCAGAGTCTGGAACACCGGCACTGACTTCACCGATGGGGTCGCGCCGGGGAGCCTTCTGCCGACCAATCTGGATGGCGTGTCGGTGACGATCAACGGCCAGCCGGCTTCCGTCTATTTCGCGTCGCCCACACAGATCAACGCCATTGCCCCCGGAAGCCTGACTGCGGGAGGGGCGAATGTCGTCGTCTCGAACAACCTCTCGTCCAGCGCCACATTTACGGGAGCCTCCATTGCGTCCGCATCGCCGTCGTTCTTTATCTATGGCGGAGGCAGCAAGTTCTATCCGGCCGCGGTTCACCTGGATGGATCGCTCATAGGAGATCCCGCCGTCACGCCGGGATCGAACAAGGTCAAACCGGGCGAGACTATCCTGATGTTCGCGACTGGCCTCGGATCGTCCAACGGGAGCGTTGTGGCGACCGCGGCGGCCTTCCCGTCTGCCGGAATGTCCATCAGCGCCGGCTCGACCGCACTGAATGTACTGGGCGCAGCCCTGGTATATGCGGGTGAATACCAAATCAACGTTCAGATTCCGGCCACGATCGCGGCGGGCGATTACACGCTGACCGTGACCGTGCCGGGCGGCTCCAGTTCCGGCAACGGCATCACTGTCACGCTCCCGGTCGGGCAGTAAAACGAACGGCTCGCTGTAGCGCTCCCCGTTACAATGAGATTTTCGTGCCTGCCAACGTTGAAGAACAACTGACCTACATCGGCAAGGGTCTTGCCGAGCTCATTCGCGAACAGGACCTTCGTGAGCGCATCATCCAGCGC
>CAZWTH010000062.1:0-3274 GCA_964636715.1 uncultured Solibacteraceae bacterium
AGCGCTCGGACGATGAATCCACTGCCAGACGGTAAACCGCCGCACGATGAAAGCGCGACAGCTTCGCGGCAGCAGATGGACGAACGGCGTCAGCAAATGCATCTCCACCGGAAAATATCGATTCGGCGTCTGCACCCAATAGCCGCCGCCTGTACGCCGGATCTCGTCGGCGAACCGCTGCTGCGCCTCGCCGTCCCCCACATGCTCAATCACCGAATTGCTGAAGACAATATCGAAGGCTTCGTCCGCGAACGGAAGCCGGCAGCCATCGCCGTAAATCACCTCCGCCGCCGTACTCTCCTTATCCGCGGCGGCTCTCGGCATATTGAGCAGGAACACGCGGCCCGCCGCCCCCGGCGTCAACTCCCAGATTTCCGCCGTCCCACCGACATCGAGAATCCGGGACTTCCCTGCATGAGGAAACGCGCGCAGAAACCGGCGCATCCGCTTCGCCCGAAACGATTGCTGCAGGCGAGCCAGCCTGCCCGTGAATCCCCGTGGAGCATCCATTGCCAGAGACAATCATAAATAGCCGTCATTGGCGCGGCAGGCAAGAGGTGGCATGATTCGGCTTGCGAGGATCTGTACAACGCTGGCGGTTGCGGCTCTCATCAGAGTGGCGATGGCTCAACAACCCTCCCCGCTGAGCGCCGCGCTCGGCGATCTTGGGTCTCCAGACCCGTACGCGCGCGTTCGGGCGTTTGACAAGTTGCTGGCCCTGACAAGGCCGGCGTCAGGAACGATTCCCTCGCAGGTAAGCGCGCTCATGGCGCGGAATCCGGAACAGGCAGGCCAGATAAAAACAGCGCTGATCGCCGCGCTCAATCGGGACGCGGTCTATGTGAGAAGCCTCGAAGCCAGCGGCGCGAGAATGACGGAGGCGTTCAGCGACTACTGGTCGAACCTGATGTGGACCGTCGCCGGCTTCCGCGACCCTCGCGCTATCGCAGGACTGCTGGCCGGCGTCGTTACCGGAGAAATCGCGGTGAACGGGCTGGCGGATTTGTGTCCGTCTTCCGTCGACGCGCTCGTTGCCGAATCAACCAGCCCACAGGCATCCGCCCGCCGGCGAGCATCGGCCGTAATCGCTTTGGGTGAATGCACGAAGCGGCTCCAGGCGATGCCTTCATCCGGCCCGGCCGCCGCAAAGGCGCGGCAAGCATCACTCAACGCCACGCATGATCCAGACCCGCAGGTGCGCAAAGCCGCCGCTTCCGTCCTGGCCGGCGCCCGTCACAGATGATGATTTGCTACCCCAGGAATCCGAGATTCGTTTTCGGGAGGAAGTTCTTCACATACGGGAAGATCGTCAGAATATCGTCCGAGCTGACCCCGAACCACTCCGCCATGGTTGCCGCATACTGATCCACTGACGTGGTCGGCACCAGCGTTCCGCGCGAGTTCGCATCGTCGTCGCCACCGAGCACCAGCGAGGGAAACTGTCCCCAGATGCGTCCGCCCTGGAGCGAGCCGCCATTCGCCGCGCCCGTGCCGATCACGAAGTGGTGGCTGCCCCACGCATGATCGGTGCCGGCATTGCCGTTTGGCTGCAGCGTGCGCCCGAATTCCGAAGCCGTGAAGGTCACGGTGTTCGTATCCGTTCCCACCTCCTGCGTCGCCGTGTAGAACGCGCCTACCGCCTGGCTCAGTTGCTGGAGCAGCGGATCCTGCGCGCCCGCCTGCGCGCTGTGCGTGTCGAAGCCGCCCAGCTGGCAGAAGAATACCTGCCGCCCGATTCCCAGCACGGACCGGATGCTCATGATCTGCGCCACCGTATGAAGCTGCTGCCCGATCAGCGTGGAAGGAAACGGCGTGTTGACCACCGCCGTCTTGAGCGCATTATTGAGTGAGGTCGAAAAACCCACGCCACGCTGGAACGTCGCGTTCGCAGCCGTGACCAGCTTCAGGCCATTGTCAAACTGCATCAACTGCTGCACCGCGCTGAGCCGCGAAGAGCTCGTTGCGCCCTCCAGCAGAGACGCGCCGCCCACCGGCACGGTCGCGGCGTAGGTCTTCGCGCCGCTGCAGAATAATCCGCAGCCGCTCGTTGCCGTCATGGGCGTGAAATTGGCGGCGGAGTTATACGTGGGGAGCAGATTATCTTCCACGCGTCCGCCCCATCCCGTCGTCGCGTTTCCGTTCGGAATCGCCGCCTGCCATTGATTGGTCTGATCGGAGTGCGAGAACAACTGCGTCGGGAGCAGCGCGAGGTTCTGACTCTGGAAAATCTGCCGCGTCGTCGGCTGCACCAGCATGCCGACGTTCGCGATGACCGCGGCATTGCCGGCCCTGTAGAGATTCGCGACCTCCGGCATCAGAGGATGCAGGCCGTAGGTATCGCCGCCATCGGAAATCATCTGGAGATTCGCCGAGGGAATCGCCAGTGTTTGTCGCGCCGACTGATAAGTGCTGTAATCCTGCTTCAGAGTCTGCGTGGTCGAGACAGGGATCACCATGTTGTGGCTATCGTTCCCGCCCGCCAGAAAGATACAGACCAGCGCCTGATACGGGGCGCTGCTCGACGCTCGAGCGTTCATTTCCCCGAACTTACCGAGCGCGCCCAGCGCGCCCATCGACGTTACCGCCGCGCGAATAAAACTTCGTCTGGATTGGATCAACATGTCTTTATCTCTCCTGTCTGCCCTAGTGCCAGACGTTGTAGTAGTTAGAAGTCAGAATCAGATAGCACGCCGTTTGCACTTTATGCAGCGAGCCGCCGCTATCCTGCGTGACGGCGTTCACCACAATCTGCTTCATCGCGGCCGGCATCGTGCCATGCGTAAACGTCAGATCGAGCGCGCTCACCAGCGCCGCCGGATTCCCCGCCAGCGCCAGAAACGGCGTCAGGTCCGCGGTTGTTCCCGGCCCGTTGCTCGCCACCGGATTCGAGTATTGCGAGAAGAATTGCGCGATCACGTTCTCGCGCAGAATCGAGGCGTTCGGGTTGTAGATCTGGAACTCCGGCCCCTTGAGCCCGCCGGTTCCCGCGACCGTGTATCCGGGCGAATAGTAGTTGAAGACGCTGGCGGGATTGAAAATATCCTGCCCCATGGAGGCGACCACATAGTGGTAATAGTTCGCCGGAGTCATCTGCCCGCTCAGAGCCCGGACAAAGCCCGGAATCAACAGCGCCGGTTCCTGCATGTGCCCGTCAGCGGAAAGATCGTTCCCGCCTTCGTCATTGGCGCGCGCTTCCTGATCGAGCAGGATGGCCTTAATGATGGAAGGCATATCGCCGTTCGTCTGCGTGAACACCTGCGCCACGCGCTGCACG
>CAZWTH010000063.1:0-15843 GCA_964636715.1 uncultured Solibacteraceae bacterium
CCCAGAAGTACTTCGATCAGGGACTCGGACTGATCTACGCGTTCAATCACGAAGAGGCTGTGCGCTCGTTCACGAAAGCCTCCCAACTGGATCCGAACTGCGCGATGGCGTACTGGGGAATCGCGGTCGCGGTGGGTCCGAATATCAATGACCCGAGCGATCCGGAGCGCATGAAGCTGGCGATTGCGGCCGTTGGCAAGGCGAAGGCCGCTGCCTCCAAAGGCGCCACACCCGAAGAGCGTGCGCTCATCGAAGCCATCGGCAAGCGCTACTCCGCCGATCCGAAAGCCGACCTGCGGAGGTTCGCGGTCGACTACAGGGACGCGATGGGCGAGATTGCGAAGCGCTATCCGAACGATCTCGACGCCGCGACGCTATACGCCGAAAGCGCGATGGATCTTCGTCCGTGGCAGCTCTGGACGGCGGACGGCAAGCCCGCGGAAGGGACGCTCGAAATCGAAGCCACGCTCGAATCGGTTCTGAAGCGCAACCCGAATCACCTCGGCGCGAACCACTATTACATCCACGCGATGGAGGCGTCCGGACATCCGGAGAAGGCCCTTGCCAGCGCGCAGCGGATACAGGCGCTCGCGCCCGCGGCGGGCCATCTGGTGCACATGCCGGCCCATACCTACATCCGCACCGGCGATTATCATGGGGCTTCGATCGCCAACGAGAAGGCCATCGCGGCCGATCAGGCGTACATGCAGAAGTATCACGTGGATGACGTCTACACGATGATGTATTACCCGCACAACCTTCAGTTCCTCGCGGTGTCGGCCGGTATGGAGGGCCGTCTGGCGACGTCGAAGAAGGCCGCAAGCGACCTCGTCGCGCAGGTCGCGCCGCATCTGAAGATGATGCCGAACATGATCGAGGGCTGGCTGCCTACGCCGGTCGAGATACTGGTCCGCTTCCGGCAATGGAACGATCTCCTGAAGTTGCCTGCTCCGGACAAGACACATCATGTGGAGACTGCGATGTGGAATTTCGGACGCGGCATGGCTTTCGCCGCGACCGGCAAGCGAGTTGAAGCCGAAGCGGAGCGCCGCGCTATGGACGCGGCAATACGGCTTGTCCCGAAAGACTATATGATTGGCCTGAATCCAGCGAGCACTGTCCTGGCGATCCCAGCAAAAGCGCTCGATGCGCGGATCGCGGAGGCGAAGGGCGATCGCAAGAGTGCAACGGCCCTGCTGCAGGAGACGGTGCGGCTGGAAGACGGACTTGCGTACGATGAGCCGCCTTCGTGGTACATCCCGGCGCGCGAATCGCTGGGACGCGTGCTGCTGGCGAGCGGCGATGCCGCCGGCGCGGAGAAGGTCTTCCGCGCGGAACTCGCGATGCATCCCAATAGCGGACGCGCGTTGTTCGGGCTCGCAGCGGCCCTGCGGCAGCAAGGCAAGGCGGCAGATGCCAGCGCCACCGACGCGAAGTTCGCGGCCGCGTGGAAGTACGCCGATGTCAAACTGCGGATCGAAGACCTCTGATCCTATTTGCCGATGCAGAAGGTCGAGAAGATGCGGTTGAGGATATCGTCGGCAGTGGTGACGCCGGTGATTGCGTCGAGCGGCTGGAGCGCGCCGTACAGATCGAGCAGCAGCATTTCGTGGGGCACGGCCGACTGAGCTGCGCCGCGCGCTTTTTCGAGCATCGCCAGCGATTCGCGCAGCAGGTTTTCGTGACGCAGGCTGGTAATAAAGCCGCCTTGCGCTTCCCCGCCCGGCGCCAGCATCTCAATGGCGGCATGCTTCAGGACATCGATCCCTTCGCCGGTGAGGGCTGACACCGCGATCTCATCGGGCAACACCTGAAATCCAGGCAGATCGCATTTGTTCGCGGCTACGAGCGTTCGACCCTGAGCTCGGGCGGATTCGACGAGCGAGCGATCGCCATCCACCACCACGATCGTCAGATCCGCATCCGCCATCGCCTGGCGGCTGCGTTCGATGCCTAGCTTCTCCACCAATTCATTCGTCTCACGAATGCCGGCGGTATCGACAATTCGAACCGGAATGCCTTCGAACTCGATCGTCTCGGAGACGACATCGCGCGTGGTGCCTGGGATGTCTGTGACGATGGCGCGGTTCTGCTCGACGAGGCGGTTGAACAGGCTGCTCTTCCCGACATTCGGCTCGCCGACGATCGCCAGCGAGAAGCCATTGTGTACCAGGTTCCCGTAGCGGAAGCTGCTGACCAGTGCGCCGGTCTCTGCGATCAGGGGTTCGAGGCGCCGCAATATCTCTGACGCAGGCGCGATGCTGATATCGTCTTCGGCGAAGTCGATGCCGGCTTCGAGCAACGCGATCAGTTCCAGGAGTTGCGCCTTGATCGGCGCGAGCAGCCTCGATACCGAGCCCTGCGTCTGTTGCGCGGCGATTCGCGCCTGATAGAGCGTCGTGGCTTCGATGAGATCGCGTACCGCTTCCGCGCGCGGGAGATCGATCCGTCCGTTCAGATAGGCCCGCAACGTGAATTCGCCCGGTTCAGCGAGGCGGGCGCCAGCCTGCACGGCGCGATCGAGGCAATGGCGCAGGATTACCGGGGCTCCGTGGCAGGAGATCTCGATGACATCCTCGGCTGTGTAGGATTTGGGGGCGGCGAAGTATGTGACGATGACGTCGTCAACGGTCAGATCCGCGCGTGTAGCGCGCCGCGGATGAAGTTCTTCACGCAATTGGAGGATTTCACGCGCAATCGAAGACGATTGTGGTCCGGAGATGCGGACAATGCCCAGAGCGCCGCGGCCGGGTGGCGTGGAGATGGCGGCTATGGTGTCGTGCAGGCGCAATTGCTGGTAGACCGAACACGCCGGGCGGAAGCCCTGCGGCAGGCCGTAAGGCCCGCCCCACTTTTAGCGCCGGGGGCGAGAACCTCGGCCGCCGCCGCGTCCGCGGTCGCCGAAGCGCCGTCCGCCGCGGTCACGTTCGCGATCGGCTGGCTCCGGCGGGCGTCCAAAGCGCGAGGGACGGAACGCCGGTTGCGCCACTTCCGGCAACGACGGCATGCCCGCGGGATAGACCACAACGCCGCGGAACGGTCCCGTGCCCGAACTCTCGCTGCGCAGTTCGGTTTCATTCCGCAGCGCAATGTGGATGATGCGGCGCTCACGGCTGTTCATGGGTGCGAAGCGGAAAGGCTGTCCGGAAGACTTCACCTTTTCGGCCGCCACCTGCGCCGTCATGCGGAGCTCTTCGATGCGCAACGCCCGGTAGTCGTTTGAATCGAAAGCGATCCGCGAGTGATCGTCGGAGTGCATCCGCAACGCTTCCTGGCAAATGTGCTCGAGCGCGAGCAGCAGTTCCGCGCGGTTGCTCAGAATGAGATCGGCGTCCTCGCCGTTGAACTTCACCACCAGGTCCGGCGTTTCAAACTCGGAGTTCGACTGCTCGCCGGCCTCCACAGTAAAGTCGAGCTCGAATCCCGCATTCGCGATAATCTGCCGCAGAAAACTCTCGATCCGGGGACCGGTTTCGTCAATCGAATATTTTGGCTTCAAGCCTTCTTCCTGCCGTCCTTAATCACTTTGGTTGTGGGGACCGGAGCCGAGGTTTTGTTGAAGAACCACTGCTGCCCTACCCCTACTAAGTTGCTGGTTAGGTAGTATAACACCACGCCGCTGGAGAGCGACCAGAAGAAGATGCCCATCAGAACCGGCATGAACTGCATCATTTTCTGCTGGTTGGGATCGCCGCCGGTGGGAGTGGGCGTCATCTTTTGAAGCATCACGCTGGTCACGATCATGATCAGCGGGAGGAAGTGGATTCCGAAGTGCTCCGGCTGCGTCAGGTCCGCCACCCAGAGCCAGCCCTGGTGCCGCATTTCCACGGAGACCGAGAGCACCCGGTAGAACGCATAGAGGAACGGAAGCTGGATCAGCATCGGGATACATCCGCCCATGGGATTGATGCCGTGCTTTTTGTAGAGCTCCATAATCTCCGCCTGCTTCTGCTGCGAGCGGGGATCGCTCATGCCGATGCCCTTGTACTTGTCGTTAATCTTGTTGATCTGCGGCTGGACGAGCTGCATTTTCCGCATCGACTTCAGGTTCATGATCTTGAGCGGAAACAGCGCCGTGTTGATGATGAGAGTGAGGACGATGATGGCCCAGCCGTAGTTGTGAATGAAACCGTTGTTCAGCTCGCGCAGCACCAGGAACAACGGCTGCGCGAGAACGCGGAACCAGCCCCAGTCGATGACCTTGCTTAGCTTCGGATTCACCGAAGAAAGGATGTCGCCGTCTTTCGGCCCCACATAGAGGCTGAGCTGGTTGCGCGACTCGCCGCCAATGGAGATACCGGTGAACTGATCTTCGGTCTTGTTGTAATCCGTCGCGACCGTGTCGGCGAAAAGCGTGGTCTTGATAGTGGAATCGGCAGGCGGCAGGAATACCGTGACGAAGAACTGATCCTCCAAACCGTAGAACGAGAACTGTCCATCGGTGTAGACCGGCCCGTTCTTCGCGACCTTTGCGGCATCGCGAATCAGCTTGTCTTCCCTTACGTCATAGCGAATGGCGGCAACGTGGCTGGCGGCGTTGGTCACATCCAGATCGCCGAAGCCCGCATGCCAGGAGATCTCATGCGGTACGCCCGCGCCATCGCGCTGGACCTGCTCCGCGATCTGGATCAGATAAGTGCTGCGAGTGAAAGCAATCGTTTTCGTCGCCGAGAGGTGGCCGTCGGAATAGTTGTACTCAACGGTGAGGCCGTCGGCGGAAGGATGCACCTGCCAGAGAGCCTTGTTGATGGGGGAATTCGATTCGCCGCGGAACTGGATCGCGAGCGGGTAGCCGGCTTTCGCCGCGCCAGTCTGGTTCACCAGTTCGAGCGGACGGCCTTTGGCGTCCTTGTACTTCTTCAGCGTCCAGCTTTGGACAACCGCGCCTTCATTCGAGAAAACGACGCGATAGACATCCGTGTCGATGACGGTGGTCTGTTTCTGCGCGACGCTGATCGCGGCTACCGGCGCCGCGGGCGCAGGAGGAGCCGCCGCGGGTTTGGATGCGGGCGCACTGGTCGCAACCCCGGTCGCGGCGTGAGTTCCTGTCGCAGTCTTCGCGCCGCTGCTGCCTGCCGCCTGGGGCGCGGTCTTCGCGGTCTCCTCCGGAATCAAACCCATCTGGTGATAGAGCCAGTTGGAACCGAAGAGAATCAGGCCCGCCAGTCCGAAGAAGAGGAGCATGCGGATCTCGCTCGACATCTCTTTCGGCGCATTGGCGGGTTTGTTGGAAGGGGAACTCATGTGTGGTCAGGTTGTCCGGGTCAGCGCGGTACGGGGTCGAATCCGCCTTCGTGGAATGGGTGACAGCGGCCGAGACGGCGCAAGCCCATCCAGGTTCCGCGTAAGGGTCCGTGGATCTCGATCGCTTCCCGCATGTAATCCGAGCACGTCGGATAGTAGCGGCACGCGGAAGGCAGCAGGGGCGAAATCACTCGCTTGTACCCCCGGAGGACCGCGGTGAGGCCGGCGATGGCGAATTTCCGCACCGAATGAAGATACGCTGGACCTCGCGCCGGAGATCCGAAAACATGCAGTCCGCTGCTTTGCGCCGTGGATTGAATACGACCCACCACCCTTCGCTCAGCGACGCCAGTTCCAGCCGGGCAGCCTCCCGGACGCGGCGGCGGATGCGGTTTCGTTGGACGGCCTTACCCAGCGCGCGCGGCGTAGTAAAGCCAATGCGGCGCTCTCCGGGCACGGAGAAACAAAAAGCGGCGAACAGGGGACAAGTGTAACGAATACCCTGGTCATAGACTTTTCGGAAATCGCTGGAGCGGAGTAGCCGGACACTTTTTGGAAAGCCGGAGGTGGATTCGCCGGACGGCGAATCCGGCTGGCGGTCGAGCGCGATCCGGACTACCTCTCCGAGCTGACAGTCAGCTTCTTACGGCCCTGCGCGCGGCGGCGCGAGAGCACGGCGCGGCCATCGGCCGTCTTCATGCGTTTCCGAAAACCGTGCACCTTGGCGCGGCGGCGGTTGTTCGGCTGGAAAGTACGTTTAGGCATTGTCTTGGAGGAAACTTCAAGTATACACCAGACTTGGGGGCTCTTTCATCATCCGGCAATATCAGCCGAAGGAAGAGTGATGCGTCTGATGCTAGCATGGAAGCATCATGAGCATCAGAACCACAGTCACGCTCGACGATGACGTGATGGAACGGGTCAAACAGGAGAGCCAGGCTCGCGGAGCGTCGTTTCGGGACACGCTCAATGAGCTGGTACGGGCGGGTCTGCTGAATACCCGGAATAAACCCGTCCGAACGTTCAAAATCGAACCCACACCGATGGGACTCAAGCCCGGGCTCAGTCTGGACAGCACTGAAGCGCTTCTCGAATACGGGGAAGGACCCTGGCATCGTTGATCGTTCTCGATGCCAATATTCTGCTGTACGCTTACGATTCGAGGCTTCCTGAACAGGCCAGGGTAGCCGCCTGGCTGGAATCTCTGCTTGTCAGCGGTGAGACCATCGGTTTGCCGTGGGTCGCGATCTGGGCGTTTCTTCGCATCAGCACGAATCCCAGAATCTGGTCTCATCCGAAGACTGTGAGCGAAGCCTTTTCAGTTATCCACAAGTGGCTTGACCAGCCGGCAGTAATCGCCTTAAGTCCCGGGCCCCGCCATACAGCGGTGCTGGAGAAAGTTGTCAGTACGGGGGGAATATCGGGGTCCCATGTGACTGATGCCGTCTTCGCCGCGCTCGCGGTGGAATACGGGGCTACCCTCGCATCGACCGATAAGGGGTTCCGCCGCTTTCCCGATCTCAAATGGATTAACCCCCTGATGGCCTGACTGGATCGACGCCGTCTCAGCTTACTCCCGGTGGTATGGTATTTGGTATGGCGACCAGGAAGATCACGGTTACGCTGCCCGAAGAGCAATTGAGTGAGGTTCGCGCGCTGGTAGCCGCGGGACGGGCGTCGAATGTCTCCGCATTCGTCCAGCACGCGGTTGGGATTGCGATCGCGGATGCCGCCGGATGGCGCGAGATGCTGAAAGAGGCGCTGGATCAGACGGGCGGTCCCCTCACCGCCAGCGAGAAATCCTGGGCAGATGCCATCCTCACCTCGCGGAAAACGAAACCCGGTCCTCATCGGCGGAACGCGGCGTGAATGGCATTACGCTTGACGCCGGCGCCCTGATCGGGCTGGACCGGAATGACCGCCGGGTCATCGCTGTGATCGAACGTTGTACAGATCGGGGGATGCGCATTACGATCCCGGCAGCCGCGATGGCGCAGGCAATGCGCAATCCTGCGAGACAGGCGCGGTTGAGCCGATTGATACGTCAACCTGAAACTCAGCTCGTATCGCTTGATGGACCCGATGCGACGGCGGTGGGTTTGCTCCTTGCGAAGACCGGGACCAGCGACGTTGTCGATGCGCACGTTGTGGTGTGTGCGCGTCGCGCAGACCAGGCGGTATTCACCAGCGATCCGGCCGACCTTCGGCGGTTGGCGCCGGAGTTGACTATTGTCGAAGTTTGATTCGGCGGCACAGAGGAACACAGCTCAGACAAACTGCCTCGCGTTATCATGAGAGTGTAGTTCTCCTTAAATTTTCCCGTGATTTCAGTTAATAACGTAAGCATGCGCTACGGCGCAAAAGTTCTGTTTGACGACGTTTCGACCACGTTTCTGCCGGGGCGGCGCTATGGCCTGACCGGTCCGAACGGCGCCGGCAAGTCGACGTTCATGAAGATCCTGACGGGTGAGATGGACCCGCAAAAGGGCACGGTCGTCCGTCCGAAGCGCGTCGGCGTTCTCAGCCAGGATCAGTTCGCGTTCGACGCCTACCGGGTGATCGACACCGTCATCATGGGGAACAAACCGCTCTGGGCGGCGCTCGAAGAACGCGAGGTCCTCTACGCCAAGACGGACATGACCGATGAAGACGGCATGCGTCTCGGCGAACTCGAAGGCATCGTCGCCGAGAATGACGGCTACACCGCCGAGAGCGACGCCGCGGTTCTGCTTGATGGCCTCGACGTCTCCGAGCGCTTTCATGACAAAAAAATGCACGAGTTGCAGGGCGGCCAGAAGGTCGGCGTGCTGCTGGCGCAGGCGCTGTTCGGCGGTCCCGACGCGCTGCTGCTGGACGAACCGACGAACCACCTCGATCTCGAATCCATCCACTGGCTGCAGGATTTTCTTTCGCGCTATCAGGGTACGCTGATTGTCATTTCGCACGATCGCCATTTCCTCAACAGCGTCTGCACCCATACCGCCGATATCGATTACGAAACGATCATCACCTACACCGGCGGCTATGACGACATGGTGTTGGCGAAGACGCAGGTGCGCTCGCGCCTCGAAGCCGAGAATGCGCAGCGCGAAAAGAAGATTGCGCAGCTCAACGAATTCATCGCGCGGTTTTCGGCCGGTACGCGTTCGAGCCAGGTGATGTCGCGCAAGAAGGAAGTGGAGCGCCTCGCCACGGCGGACCTCGCGCGGTCCAATATCCAACGCCCGTTTATCCGGTTCGATATGAAGCGGCCTTCGGGCAAGCATGCGCTCGAACTCAAAGGACTCACCAAGTCGTACGACGGCGGGTCGCCCGTGATTTCGAACTTCACCGCCAGCGTGACGCGGGGAGAAAAGATCGGCATCCTCGGCCGCAACGGCGTCGGTAAGACCACCATTCTGCGCTCGTTGATGGGCAGCGCGCCGGGCGGCATGGCGGAAGATTTTCCGGTGGATGGCGGGGTGGTTGAGTGGGGCCACGAGGTGCAGGTGGGCTATTTTCCGCAGGATCCACGCGGAATGATTCAGCCGGGACTGACGATTTTCGATTGGCTGCAGCAGTTCGATCCGCAGGCGGGTAATGAAGAGTTGCGCGGACTGCTCGGGCAGATGCTGTTCAAGAGCGAGGAAGGCATGAAGCCGACGGCGGCGCTTTCAGGAGGCGAAGTCGCGCGGCTGATCTTCTGCCGGCTCATGCTGCAGAAGCCGAACCTGCTGCTGCTCGACGAGCCGACGAACCATCTGGATCTCGAATCGATCAATGCGCTCAATTTCGCCCTGCAGAAGTATCAGGGGACGCTGTTCCTCGTTACGCACGACCACGATTTGCTGGAAGAGACGGCGACGCGCATCTGGCGGGTGACGCCTGGGAATATTGAAGATTTCAAGGGCACGTACGAAGAGCTGCAGTCGGTGGCGGCGTAGCTCTTTACTAACTCAGTCTTCTCCGGAGCCAGGCTTTGGCGAGAGCCCAGTCCTTGTCAGCGGTTCGGGGAGCGATTTCAAGAACCCCGGCCGCCTCTTCGAGAGATAAGCCCCCGAAAAAGCGCAGTTCGACCAGTTGAGCCGGGCGCGGAGCAATCGCCGCCAGTTCGGCCAGGGCGGCGTCAATGTCGAGAATCTCCGGTGAAAAGGGACTCACCGCGGCATTCGACAAGTCGACTCTGATGTAACCGCCGCCGCGCCGTTGCGTATTGTGGGCGCGGGCGTGGTCGACCAGAATCTGCCGCATGACCTGGGAAGCCACCGCGAAAAAATGGTTGCGGTCATGCCATTCCGGCGAGGCTGAACTGAACAGACGCAGGCAGGCTTCATTCATCAGGGCAGTTGGCTGGAGCGTGTGATTGCTCCGCTCTTTGCGCATGTATAGCCCCGCGATTCGCCGCAGTTCCGCGCCGATCACGCGCAGGAGGTCGTCCGCTGCCTTCGGTTCGCCGGCGGTTGCGCGTCGAAGAAGGGCGGTGACCTCCGGGGAATCGTCCGAAGCAGCGTGATTCGGTGGGATCGGCAAGAAATCAGGCTAGCATTTGTCCATGCCTTTGTGTGATGAGATGGGCGAAAGGCTTTAGTGCAGCAAGCTGTATTCTTTGCGAGCGGCAATGAGGAGCGGCACGTCCGGATCGGCGTCTTTCCAGAGATTGAAGAAGTCTTCGTACGTTTTCTTTGCCTTAGGCGTGTCGCCTGCAATCGACGCTGCACGTGCGGCGCCGACCAGAGATGCGGCGTACAAGATTCCCCAATTGGCTCCTTTGTGCGACAAAATCTTCTGAAACTCGGCTAAAGCTTCTGGCCCTCTACCGAGATCCAGATATGCAAGACCTCGCACGTAGATCGGTTCGGTATACGCGCGCTCATAGGGAGCAGCAGATTCCAGCATCTCGACAGCTCTCTCCGGCTGTTTGTGTCTCACTTCCGCAGAGGCGTTGAGGGTCGGCAGATAGACGGCTTTCCATATCGTGGATTCCGAAGCATGTTTCGCCACCGCAATCGCGGGTTTTCGATTCAGAGACTCCTTGCCACACAGAGCAAGCGCGAAGAGCTTCTGGAAGTTATCAGTCTGATCGTTTCGAAGGTCATCGCCTTCCTTCAAAGATGTACCCTCACAGTTTCCTGCAACGCTTTCGAACTCAGCTTCATAACTCTTATACATAGCGACCGCGCCAGCAAGATTCTTCCGGGCCGCCTCATCTATACTCCGATGCGAGAGCCTCAGCGCATCAGACATTCTTCCCTCGGCCGCGGCGCTCCAGGATTCCATCGAAAGAGCCTGATATTCATTCGGCCTTCCCGTAAACCACAGCAGTTCTTCCTTTTGGGTTCTTTTGTCAGGCAGGCGTTCCGCAGTGGTCAAGAGGAGAAGATGCAGAGCTGAGTTTGAGATCTGGCGTGCGAAGGCGCTCCTGATCGTCGATTCAGCATCAGCAAAGCGGTCAAGGGTCACGTAGGCGGCAGCGAGATTGTTGTATCCATCGGAGCCACGAGGACTCAGCCGAACAACTTCCGTGAACTCCGGTATCGCCCTTTCATACTCTCCTCCTTCAACGTACAAATTGCCCAGAAAAAGATGCGGGCGCGGTTCGCGAGGATATGTCCCTGCGTACAAACGGAATGTATCGATCGCCTTTTCGCGTTCGCCTGTTACCTGGGAATAGTACAAACCAGAAATATCCAGTTTTTCCCGCTGCGTGACATGGTCAACCAGGGAAAAGGCTTTCCGGAAATATCCTTCCGCGGTCCGCCTGTCGTCGGCGTTTGTATAGACGATACCAAATCTCTGCCAGGCCATCGCGAAATTTGGGTCCAGTTCCGTCGCTCGCTTGAGGAACGGGATTTCAGATATCTGCGAACCGGTCTTTTTCGTTTCTGCGATTCCAAGCGCGAAAGATTGAAGAGCTTCCAGAGATGGCGTGCTAACTTGTGCGAGAGGCTGATTCAGGAGACGGATTGAACCAAGAGATTCGCCCAATTTCGCCCGGATTCCCGCGGCCGCCTCGGACACAGCAGCCAGCACGCGTTCTTTGTCTCCCACCTGCACCTGTTCACGATCCAGCACCTCCGCGGTCGCGCAGTTTGTTGCATCCAGAGTGACGACGTAAGCTTTGTTAAATCGTACGATGGCGCCGCCGATCATAGCCTTTTCATTTTCACGCTGACAGATTTCACGGGCTATGCCGTTAGTAACGGGCTCGTCGATCCGACGCCCCATCAACCGAAGCGCCTGGCCCATTTCGCCGTCGGTCATGATTTTCAGGAAGGGCGATTGTTCGAGAGCTATCGCGAGAGCCTCTCGCAGTGTGCCATTGAAGACGGGGTCACCTGTTGAGTTGCTGAAATCCGCCAGAACCAGGACATCCTTGTCAGTCAGAGGCGGTGTGTGCGCTCGTTTCCAGAAATATGCCGCGGCCGTCATTATGATGATCGCGGCAACCGCGGTGACAATTGCGAAGCGCCGGCGCGGAGCGCGTCCCAGAAGAGTACGCGATAGCGATTCGCCAAAGACCTCCGCGTTTGACGGCCTTTTCTCGGGCTCCTGAGCGAATGCCGGAGTCAGCAGCGGACGTACGCCGCCTGGCAATTCGTGGCCGGGGCCGAGGATCTGGGGCCGGGAGCCAGTCAGCAATTCAAAGCAAATGACGCCCATTGCGTAGATGTCGCAGGCGGGGCTCGCGATGCCGCGAAACTGCTCAGGGGCCATATAGCTGGCGGTACCGGCAACCAGACCGTCCGCAGGCGAAGCTGTTGGGTTTGGATTTTCGATTCGGGCAAGGCCGAAGTCGATCAGCCGAACGCTTATTGGACCGTCCTCGCCGGCGCGCGCCAGCATCACGTTCTCCGGTTTGAGATCCAGATGGACAACGCCGGCCGCGTGGGCCGCGCTCAGGGCGGAACCCATCTGCCGTATGATCTCCGCCGCTTCTTCCCGGCCGACCGGAGTTCTCATCCGCTCGCGGAGATTGACGCCATCGACAAAGTTCATGACCAGGAAAGGCTGACCGCCGGCGAGGCGTCCGCAATCGGAAATACCGACGACGCCTGGATGGTTAATGCGGGCGAGGCTTTCCATCTCCTCGCGGAATTTCCTTTCGATCCAGTCGCGATTGGCCGTGTGACGGACCGTTTCGCCGTCAAGAACCTTCAGGACGACTTTGCGATTGCCCACTCTTTCATCGAGAGCGAGGAGGACGATGGCGTAGCCTCCTTTACCGATGCAGCCCACGATCCGGTATCGCGCCGCGATAGTGGCGCCGGCGAGACCGGAAATCAGTTGTTCCCGCTCCGCCTCGGGTGACTCGATCGCGGCGTCGATGGCGTCACGCGCGCCTTCGAGCGCCGGCCGGCTGAGGAACGGGTCCGCGTCGCTCGAGTTCGCGAGCAGGCTTCCCACCTCGGCGCGGATTTCACGATCCGGGCAGGCGGACTCCAGAAAGGCTGTTCGTTCGGCGGGAGGCTTGTCCAGCGCCTCATGAAACAAGTTAAAAACGCGATCCCATTGTTCCTGCGTCATCGATCAATCTCCAGCGGGTTGAATTACGGTACCAGATTCCGAGTCATTCATCGAATGCCGGTCCTGGATGTTGTAGCGGTATCCGGTGGAAAAAGGCGCACGGGGGGGCGCAAAAAAAAATGTGTTGGGAGTGTGCGTGTTTTTGCCGCGGATTCCGCTGGAGTATATGCGAGTGATGAGAAGACAGGGAAGCAGCGGTCCCAGTCCGCCGTCTGAGTTGGGCGAACCACCGATTCGTATAAGCGTGACGAACCGGGAGTTCGACCTGACGAAGGCTCAGTTCCGGGTTGTAAGCCTGCTGGCGAAGGGTTGTGCTACTTCGGAGATGGCGCGGCGGCTCGGCGTGCGGGAAAACACGATACGCGCGCATTTGAAAGCGGCCTTCGCCAGAACAAGAACACGAAATCGCGGGGAGTTGATCAAACTGCTGATCACATCGCGAATGAAGGAGTACCAGGACCGGTAACTCCATTCATTACCCATTTGGGTAATGACACGGTTTCACCGCAGCCCGTATCCTGTGCGCAGTTAGCAGAGCATTTGGCGAACAGGCGACAGGCCGCTGAAGTGACTTACCGAAAACCGGTGGCTTCTATTCATCTCGCGAATTTTCGGTTCGCCGGCATTCGCCCCATTTCAGGGGCGTATCGAAAAAACAAAGGATCTATTCAAAATGACAAAAGCAATCTTCTCCGCCGCTCTCGTGCTCTTTCTCGCGTCTGCAAATTCGGCGCTGGGCGACACCTTCACGTGGGATGTGCACGTGGATACATCGTCGATCGCTGGCACGACCGGAAATCTTCAATTTGTACTGCAGCCGCCGTTCGCCACCACCGTCACGCTCTCTGATTTCACCTCCGATGCCACGCTCCTCAGTTACAGCGATGTGGTTGTCTTTCCCAACGACTTGACAGGTACCCTTCCCGGAACAGTGACGATGCGCGGTACGTGGCCCACCGAACCGTACGTCGATTACGCGGAGCATATGACGTTCGGCAGCTTTTTCGACGTATTCGTATCCGTCGATCTCGCCCGTCCCGATATAGATGCCGATGGGGTGCTGACTATGTATGTCGATAACCAGGTTGGCGGCGTCCACCACGCCAATCCGCTGGGTCCAGGTCCGCTATTCTCGGTGAATACGACACAATCTCATTACGTCTATACCGTTGCCGGGAATGACAACGTGACGATCAGCAGCGGGGAGACAGCGACGCCGGAGCCGGCGCCAATCGCCCTGTGTATTTTCGGGCTCGCCGCAATATTCGCATGCCCGAGAACCAGGTGGCTCGCTTCGATCCCGAAGCGACTGGCGCACCAAGCATAGCTTTTGGCCGAACACACAAGCTGCGTTGAAGTTTAAGAACCATGTATCACGGAGAACACCATGAATTGCAGACACGCTATTGCTTTGATTTTTCTCGCGGCGACAGGCATCGCGAGCGCTACAACGTTTACTTACGATGCTTCCATCTCACTGGATCCCGCCTTGATTTGCCGTGCTCCCTATAGCTGCGGATTTCCCAACACATACTTTCAGGCGATCGACTCGCCCGTATTTCATCTGCAACCTGGCGACGTCCTCACGGGAACATTCACATTCCTGAATGGACCCGTGACGATCATGAGCGACGCACTCGACCAATATCGTTTCTTTGTCGACTCTCCTTCAGGCGGCGCCCCCAGTTCAGAAGTCTGGAATGACCTGACTGTAACGCCAGGCTCTGAAGGTCCACGGAATATTCCTGGCGGCGGGGACTGGCCCGATGTACAAGTTGGCGCAGGTAACTCTTTTCCACCTCCTGATGGCGTGCCCTCGGAATTCTCTTTTACCGGCGTCTCTTACAGCGTTACAGCTTACGGACCGACAGACATACACTTTGTATCTGTCAGTGCGTTCGCCGACAGAATACAATTTGACCCGGCAACTGAGGCGCCGGAACCGGCGCTGCTGCCGCCGTTTTTGATTGTCGCCGGAGGCATTTGGCGGCGGTTCGGGAAGTCGCCGTCGGGACAGCGTGCGGCAGCCTTTCAGGCTGCGGACTCGCTTTCCCGCGAGTCCAGCCGGCTGGAAAGCCGGCTTGCAGGCCGGAAGGCCCGCCCCACATCGGCGGCTACTTAGAAGCGGTAGAACTTGTGCCGGCACGCCCGGCAGCGGAACGGGGCGATGAAGAAGAGCCGGAGAAACTCTTCCCAGATTCCGGAGCGCGTGGCGCGGCGAATTGCGGTGGAAGTACACTTCGGGCAGTAGAGGCTCGGATATTTGCCGTCCTCCATCACCTCGCGCGTGGGAGCTTTCATCAGCTTGCGCTCTTCCGCCTGCGTGATCTGGTGCGGAAGATGGGCGGGCGGATCCAGCTTGAAACCCGGCACGGCCTCTCCCAACGCCCGCTCGATATTGTTCACCACGCCCGAAACCCGCTGTTCCGCGTTGCGGGAAGTATCGCGCAACTGATTGATGGTTTCACTCTGGATTGCCGAGATTTCTTCGAGCTGCGCGATGCGATCGTCCAGCTGCGTGTTCAGCGCTTCCGTGCTCTGATCGACGACGCGCTGCCCCATCTCGCGAAAACTATCCACGAGTTTGTTTTCGAGCTTTTCGATCTGCTCGCCCACCTGTTCGTCGATCAGGGACGACAGGTCGTCCCGTTCGTGCCGCTCACGCTGGCGACTTCGCGAGGGTTCCGCGGCCCGGTTTCTTTCGCTCAGGGCATCGCGCAATGGGTTCGACAGCCTGCCAGACGGATTTCGCGGACGGCGCATCGTAAATTCAGTGAACTTGCTGGCCCAATTGTATCGCGGCGCACTCCTCAAATGCCTCGTACTGGGAGGACTAATCGTGAAGCATGGAGTTCAGCAGACGAGCCAGGCGGAATCCGGCGCGCGCGAGCTGTTTGTCGATCACCGGTTGCGCCTGCTTCGCGTATGCGTCGCCGATCATGATATGAAGCGCCGTCACGCTCTTGCGGCGCTCTGCGCAGGCAACGGCGTTGCCTGCCGGCTCCGGCGCAATGGAAGGCCTCAGCTTGCCGTATACGGTCCTGCGCGCGATGCCATCCGATTCCCAGGCCCAGGATTGGGGATCGTTGACGCGGC
>CAZWTH010000064.1:0-9099 GCA_964636715.1 uncultured Solibacteraceae bacterium
ACGCAGAACAAAGTGAGTGACGCGCACGATATGTTCGCCCAAGCTGACGCAGCGGAGATAGCTCTCGGTTATCGCGAGCCACCCAACTACATCCGTCCCGTAGCGGAGACGGAAGGCGCCGCCATGCTCGCCATCGGCGACTGGACTGACGCCCGTGCGGCCTGGGAACGGGACCTCGCCATCCGCCCCCGCTCCGGCTTCGCTCTTTACGGAATCGCCCTCAGCGATGAAAGGGCGGGGAAGAGCGAAGCCGCCGCAAAGGATTATCGGGAATTCCTCAGCGCGTGGAAGGACGCCGATCCGGATCTTCCGCAACTCGTTCACGCGCGCGGAAAGCAAGACCGCCGATAATCAGGCCGGCGCCCAACAGCAGAGACGTTCCGGGTTCCGGCGCCGCCGCCGGGGCCGCGAAGCCGCGCACCTCATAGAGGTGATTGCCTCCGTTGAAAGTCGAAAACAGAAAATCGCCCGTGAGCGGATCCACCGCGGCGCCCTGCACTCTGCCCAGCCCCGTGATGAAATCCTGTTCCGTTTCCGGGATCGGCAGCCCGTTGGCATCGAGCTGATACGCGGCTACAATCCCTGACCGGTATAGCGACACCAGCATCGTATTGTCCGAAAAATCCGGCGACCCCTGCGGTACGTAAACGGTTCCCTCCGGCCCGCCATTGCCGATGTTTGTCGTCTGTGAGCAGGCTCCGATGCCGTACGTGCCGTCGCCATTTTCCGTCAGGGGAGCCGTGCAGAACGAGCCGTTGGTATAAGAGCCCAGCACCAGATTGCCGGCCCCGTTGTAGCCTTGCGGGACAAAGTTGACTGCTCCGATCGAGCTCAATCCGCTGTTGAGCGATGCCGTGAAATCCGGGCTTGTGCTGCCCGGCTTGATTTCGCCGATTTTGCTGTTGGCGAACTCCGTGAAAAACAGCGTACCGTTCGGCCCGTAGGCGAGGCCGCCATCGGCGTAGGGGGAGTGAGCGAAAAAGGTCGCGGACGCCGCGAAACCGGTGATGTGGCCTTCGGCGTCGCGAACGACTCCCAGCGAATCGATCGCGCTCAGCGAGGCGTTTGCCCCGCCGGCGATCAGCAGCGTATCGGGGTCTCCGGCGAGGAATGTCATTCCTCCAAACGGCGTCTGAACCCCGGGCGTTGGGCCTAAATCGAAAAATAAATAGTCGTTTTGATAGTTGGGCGTGATCGTTGCGCCGAAAACCGAGCCGGAAACAACCAGCGCCAGTACCGCATATTTCATGCAGTTACCTCCTTCGGTTTTTCAGTTTGCGGTGAAGGCGCTATTGTCCGCGTCCACCAAAAGAATGATTCCACTCGCTATGAGTGATGATTTGTGCAGCAGGGCAAACCCAGCGCTAATACGGCTTCCGCCCGATATAGTTGCCGGGCGGCGCGTACTCGCAAACCCAGACCTCGCGCCGCCCCTTCTGAGCGGCTGCGCATCCTACCTCTTTCGTCGCGGCCCAGACGATTTGCGTGTAATGTCCGCAGACTCCCGTGCAGGCGTTGGTGCTGTAGTTGTAATCTTTGACTTCGCCGGCCCAAGCCTTCACCACGGTATCCGGCGCCGCCGAAGCACCTTCTATCTCATAGAGATTCTCGCCGGTTTCCGGATTATGGCTGTGGACGAATTCGCCGGTCGCGATCAGATGTTTCGCCCACTGCTGGGCGATATCGGCAAGATGATCCGACCACGTCAGCGGCGCGACGTGAACTTTGGCGCGCACGGCGTTGTGCGCGTCCAGCATCTGCTGCGCGGGAGTTTGCGCAAAAGCTGCGCCGAGAGCGAAGGCCCATATCGCGATGAGCCGGGTTCGAAGCGTCATGCTTTATTTTGCGCCTGGCGCGCCAGCGTTTTCTTCTGGCGTCGAGGTACGCGCGCTTTGTTCTTCGGAGGCAGCTTACCGGCGGCTTTCGGGGACCTTTTGGCCGGCGGCGCCGGGGTATGCCGGTGCGGCAGAACCGATTCCGCCGCGGCGACCGCCTTTCCTGCCATCTCCCCAATCGCGATGGCGGCTGTTTTCAGTGCGGAATCCTTCGATGTCTTCGGCATAGTCGTCCCTCGCGGCGAAGTCGAGCAATTATGCGGCCAGTTCTGTCTTCAGGCAGCAAGCCGGCCGAGCGTAGCCAGCACCTGTTCGGCGGTGGTCGTGATGTCGCCCTGACCCTGTTCGAACCACACCCGGAAGATTACGGTGAGAACCGACAGCGCCAGGCCTGCGACGATCCCCGGCGTCAGGTGTTTTTCCGACTTCTTCATCCGGCGCGCGAACGCCGCTTCCACGCGCGTATGAAGATCGTTCGCGCGCGCCTCCTGGGCAATCCGCGCCGCCGGATATTTCGTGACGATCCGCATGACTTTGCGGATGCGCGGCTGCAGGGCGCACACGCTCGCAACCCGCAGAATTGTCTGCCGGAAGAGCTCCGGGGGCGCGGCATGTGGATCGCAGGCCTTGATAGCGTCGGTCAGATGATCGGCGTAAGTGTCGATTCCCTGCGCCATCAAATCGTTTTTCGAAGAGAAATAGCGGAAGAAGGAACGCCGGGAGACGCCGGCCTGGGCCGCGATATCGTCGACCGTAGTCTCGTCATAGCCCTTTTCCGCGAAAAGATCGGTGGCGGCGTCCCAGATGGCCTGCCGGACAAGCTGCTGTTTACGTTCCTGAAGAGTGACGGCCGGAATGGCGGAGACGGTAGCGGACACGGTTGAAGACAATCCTAACAGAATTTGGCGCGAAATGCACTTTAGTGTTGACAGTGGCACTAGAGTGCCATTACACTGCCTCTAAAGGGGAAGGAAACCTCATGAAGAAAAGATTTATGTTCACGCTGGTGGCGGCTGCGCTGACTCTCTCCGCGGACGCGCCGTCGCTGACGGGAAAGTGGAACGTTCACACATCGATCGCGGGCAATGACAGCGATATGAGCTGCGCGTTCGAGCAGAAGGATACGGCGCTGACCGGGAAGTGTCAGGGCCAGCAGGGCGAAGTCACCGTCACGGGGAAGATCGACGGAAACAAGGTGTCCTTCAGCTACAAGAGCGATTATCAGGGGACGCCGCTGACCGTGGCCTATGAAGGCACGTACGACGCGGAGAACGGGATCAAGGGCGCCGTGGGCGTTCCGGAGTTCAGCGTGGATGGCGATTTCTACGCTACCCCCGCGAAATAACCACCGCGGTCAGAAAAGGATAGAACTGAACCACGAGCCCGCCGGCTCATTGTAGAGTCCCATGGTCATCAGGGTCATGGGCTGCACGATCTTCAGACCGTTGCCGAGGCACCACCGCATCAGTTCGGCGTTCCGTGTGGGTATCAGAATCCCGGAGCCTCCGAACGATTCGGCGGATGCGAGGAGCGCCTCCATGTCCGCGTTGCATTCGGCGGCTCCGTGTCCGAAAAAGGCCAGCGACGATGCGTAGCCGGTAATACGGCCGCCGCGTTCCACCAGCATCGCGGAGTTCATTTCGATGGATTGCGAGAGTTCAATTCCGCGTTCGAATCCGTGCACGCGCCGCGATACCGCATTGCACGCCTCCAGATCTTCCATCCGCGCCGGCCGCACGAAGCAGCCGGGGATGCGGCGTTGCGCGGTTCGTCCCTGCATGCAGGAAAGCGGCTCCCGCGCATCGAATCCCAGACTGGTATAGAGCGCCAGCGAGCGGTTATGAAACGCCGCCTGCACCAGCCGTACGCCGGCGGCGTTGCGCTCGCGCGCACGGGCGATAACCTCTTCCATCATCCTGCGCCCGGCGCCGAGATTCTGCGCGGAGGGATCGACGGTGATGGGGCCGATTCCGTAGATAAGAGATCGCTGATCCAGACAATTGCTGCCGGCGAGCTGGCCATCCACCTCAGCGACGACGCAATAGTAGTCGGGTCTCGAAAACAGCATCGAAATCAGACTCACGGGGCGTTCGGGGCTCGGGAAATCGGACGGAAAGTTGTGCTCGCCGTTGATGCGGCGGAACGCTTCATAGCAGATGCGGCCGCAGACAGCGGCGTCATCGGGAGTAGCGGTGCGAATGGTGATGCGCGGGCTGGTTTCTTTCGGCATGGTCGGGCCCTCCGTGTTTCGCAATTCTATAACGAAGCCGCTGGTACCTTTGGCTCAATTGTGCGGGAGCGGCGCGCGATTCAGCGCGGCGCGAATCAGACGTTCGGCGTAAGCGTTATCGTCGGCGGCGGAAGTGGCGAAGACGATGTCGCGCCGCCAGGAGGCAGGGGCTTCGGGATGGATGCCGGTGAGCACGACCCAGCCTTTGCCGAACGCGCCCTGTACGGTGGCGGGAGCGCCATCGGGATAGCGGCTGACGACTTCGCCCCACCCGGAGAGTTGCGGGCCGTCTTCCCAATACTGATCGAGAGGAGTCTCGCCCGGCGTGGAGATGACGACCGCTGTTTTGCGGATGCCCCGGTTTTCGGCGCCATAAAAAGGAAAGGGAATGCCGGTGAGATTGATGGCGTGGGGCGGCGATGAGCCGGCCAGGAACGCGCCCGCGCAGATGCCGGCGTAGTTCAGTCCGCTGCGGACGGCGTTGCGGATGTTCGCGGCGGTCTCGCTGGTCAGGCCGTTGCCAATATCAATGAAATTCCCGCCTGGGATGATGAGCAGCCGGTGCGCGCGGAGCGCGGCTTCGCTGAGGGAATTGAGATCGGAGGAATCGGCGGTGGCGTAGGTCAGGTGAGCGTGGGTGAGCAGGGCTTCGAACGCGGCAACGTCCCCGGCGGACGCGCCTCTGCCGTTGAAGAGAAGGATGGGGGCGTTGCGATCCGGGCGATGACAGGCGGTGAAAAGGAGGCAAAGGAGCGCGAGGCGCCGCATGAAGCCAAAAGTATGCCACAATTTCCGGAGGAATCATGGTCAAAGCGGAGCGGTGGACATCGGTCGCGTCGCTGGCGATGGCGCTGGGGGCGATTGCCTGCTGCCTGCCGCTGGGGTTTGTGGGAGCGGCGGGGCTGGTGTCGCTCGCGGCGATGGTATCGTCCGCGCAGACGTGGCTGCTGGCGGGGGCGGGAGTGTTGCTCGCGATCGGCGCGGTGCAGGCGTTCCGGGGGCAGAGGAGTTGCCGGACGCGGGGACGGCGATTCAGTCTGTTGTTGTTTGGAGCGTCGTCGGCGGTCGTGGTGGGTATCCTCGCGTTTCCGCAATACACGGCGGGAGTGATTGCGGATGGCGAGATGATGCCGTTTCATTCGGGCCAGGCGCCCGAGCTGATGGATGCGGCTTCGTTCGCGGCGCGCTTCAATGCGGCGGCCGGGACGACGCGGGTTGTGCTGCTGATGGCGCCGTCGTGCCCCACGTGTTTGCAGGGCGCGGCGGAGATGCAGCGGGTACTGTCGCGAAATTCCGGAAAGGCGGTGACTGTGCTCGCGGTGTGGAATCCGATTCTGCCGACGGACTGGAGTACGCCGGGCGCGCGGGATCGATTTCGCCTGACCGATGCGCGAGTCGCGCATTTCTGGGATCCTCAGCATATGGTGACGGCGGCGATCCAGCGGAGCGGGGAAGCGGCGCATCTCGATCCCGGGTGCTGCTGGAAGAAAGAGCGCTGGTGGGATTTCGCCGCGGTGTTTCCGCCGGGTGTGCGATGGGAGGGCGGCTCACCGCATCCGGCGATGGTGGGCGGTGCGATTATCGATGTAGCGCCGCGGATTGAGGCGGCGATTCGATGAATGCTCGATTCCCGCAGGCCGTCCCGGAGATTCCGGTTGAGAACGTAGAGAAAGCCGCCCGGTATTACGTTCAGGCGCTGGGCTTCAGCCTCGATTGGGGCGATGATTCAGGCGGCATCGCCGGCATTTCGCAGGGTGACTGCCGCGTGTTTGTGACGAATGCTTCTTTCCGCGCGTCGTATGGTACCGCCGGTCCGGCGACGATATGGTTGAATCTGAGCAGCAGGGCCGAGGTAGACGAACTTTATCGCCGCTGGCGGGATGCCGGGGCGAAGATTGTGGCCGAGCCCGAGGACAAGCCGTGGCGCCTGCGCGAGTTCAGAGCCGCGGATCTGGATGGCAATCAGCTACGGGTGTTCCACGATTTTTCGAAGGAAGGTACGAACGATGAGAGATCCGGCAATCGTTGAAGAAGACCTGATCGAGATTGCGTCGATCGCCGACGACTTCACCAAGTTCGAGAGGATCATCGCATGGTGCACGGTACACCCTGATGAAGTGCCGTTCGCGATGAAGATCCTGATGAATCGCAGCCACCCGCCGAAGGAGTAGTTGTTGGCACGAGGCGTGGGGCGGGGCTTCTGCCCTGTCCGGATGGCGCTTCGCGCCACAAGCAACCATGAAAGCCCGCCAATAGCGCTTCTATTGTTATCAATAATTTGCGGCGGGCTTTCAATGGTGCGAGCCGGCTTTCCAGCCGGCCCACGCTGTTCGTAGTGATATCAAATTCACCGGGCGAGTGGCGTCACAGTGCCTGTCCAGGTAATATCTCGCGACGATCGCCCGACCATGACCTGATAGGCGCCAGGCGCGACCGTCCACGCTTTGCGGCCTTCATCCCAATAGCGGAAGCCAGCGGCGTCCACCTTTACCGGCACAGTCTTTTCTTCACCGGGCTTCAGCGCAACCTTCCCAATCCCCTTGAGCACTCGCGGCGGTTCCCCCGCTGTTTTCGGGAAGCCAAGGTAAACCTCAACTACGTCGCTGCCCGCGCGTTTCCCGGTATTCTTCACCTGCACGTTCACGGTCGCCCCGCCATCCGCGTCAGCCTTTACGCCGCTCCCGCGCATCGAGAACGTCGTATACGAAAGCCCATATCCGAACGGAAACAGCGGCGTCTGATTGTACTGATCCCAGTACCGGTAGCCGACGAAAATCCCTTCATCGAAATGCGTCTCCGCCGCCGCGCCATCCTCTGACTCCGTGCCGGGATATTCGGACGCCTTCACCGCCGGTCCCTGCGTCTCATCTTTCGGGAACGTAACGGGCAGCCTGCCGCCCGGGTCCGCGTCGCCGAACAGCAGCTTCGCCGCCGCTGTCCCGTAGGCGTCGCCCGGCAGCCACATTTCGAGCACCGCCGCCACCTGGTCCAGCCACGGCATTGTCACCGCGCCGCCGGTGTTCAGCACCACCACCGTCCGCGGATTCGCCTTCGCCACGGCTTCCACCAGCGCATTCTGGTCATTCGGCAACGCGAGCGAGAGGCGGTCCATTCCTTCGCCCACCTGATGCCCGACGAACACCACCGCTACATCCGCTTTCTTTGCCGTTTCCGCCGCCTGTTGAATCAAATCGTCCGGCGCCGACCATCCGAGCGAAAGATACGGCCCCAGCTTGAGATCGAACTGATCGCGCGCCGCCGCGCCGAGGGAAGTCCGCGGCGTGAATTCAATGCGGATCGGGACAACCTGGCCAGCCGTCATCGGCACAGTCGCGAACACAATGTTGCTGAAGTCCGTGCGTGAATATTCGGCCACCAGCTTGTCGCTCACATAAAGCCGCGCGCTGCCGCCGCCGTTCAGTGCGAATTTCTGGACGCCGGTCTGCGTGGGAATGAAATTCGCCGTGTAGCGTGCGGACCATTGCAGGCTTTTCGGCAGTCCCGCGATATCGGGCGTTTTGTCCAGAGAGAAACCGTCTTCGGTTCGCGTTGCGAGCGCCGGGCCTGAGAAATCGCGCTTCGGATTCGCGAAGTATTCCACCTGAACGCCGCTCTCGCCCGAAGGCGTTCGCAGCATCGTTTTCGGCACGACAGGCAACGGTCCCAGCCCCAGCGTTCCCGGAGCGGAGAGGACCTTCACCTTCATACCGGCGCGCTCACGCACGCCATCGAGCGCGGTGAAAAGGTGTGTCGGCTTCACGTAGGCCGACCCCTGTTCCACGGCCACTGCCTTCTCCGTCGCCTGCGTCCCGATGATCGCGACCGTCTTCACGTTCGGCCCGAACGGCAGCACGCCGGTGTTGTTCTTCAACAGCACTGAGCCCGCCTCGATGATTTCCGCCGCTCCCGCCCGGCGCTCCGCGGTTGAAATATCCGGTCCCTTGCGCGTTGCCGGATTGTCATAAACGCCGATGCGAAACGCCGGTACGAGGCGGCGCAGAATCATGTCGTCGATCCGGCTCACGGGAACTTCTCCGTCATCCACGCCCTGGCGCAGGCTCTTCTGGCCGGCGAATGTTCCGCCGTCGCCGCGGCCGCCGGTTGCAGCGGCCATCGTGCCGCTGTCGAGTCCCGCCAGAAACGCATGAATGATCGTGCGCTGTCCATCCGGAAAATCCGGCACAACCGTGCCGTCGAATCCCCAGTCATGCTTCAGAATGCCGAGCGTGAGGGCGTTCTCGCACGAGTATTCTCCATTGATGCGCGGGAAGGAACACATCACGCCGCCCGCCTTGCCCACCGACACGGCCTGGTGAAACGCCGGCAGATAAATTTCCCGCAGAGCCCGCTCGCTGACGATTTCGTTATTCGACGGTTTCGTTCCTGTGGGCTGGTCGCCGGTACGGTTTTGTTCCTGGTTATAGGCGGTGAAGTGCTTCATCGTCGCCAGCACGTGATGCGATTGAATCGCGGCGATCTCCGGCCCGGACATGGCGCCCGCCAGAAACGGATCTTCGCCGAAGCTTTCGGTCGCGCGGCCGAAATGCCAGGTGCGCGCGATGTCCATGGCCGGGCCGGTCACGCCGTTGAGTCCGGCGTCGAAGAAATCCTGGCCCATCAGATCGCCGTAGCGCGTGGCCATGGCGCTGTCAAATGTTGCGGCAAGCGAGAGGGGAGTCGGAAACGCCGTGACTCCTGCGCCTGCTCTCACGCCGGCGGGTCCGTCGCTTGCTCCACCGCGGTGCAGGCCAAGGTCATTCAGGATGTTCGGCCCGCCGCGCCCGCGTCCTCCGCCCCCACCGGCGGAAAGAAAAGCGAACTTCTGGTCGATGGTTTTGAGCTGGGCGAGGACGAACCTCGCGCGGCATTCGGGCGAATACTGCTTGTTCAGCCAGGGCTTTTCTTCGCTGGCGGGCGGCGTGGGACACGAAGGCGCGATTTGCGCGAAGGCGGCGGGAACGGCGAACGATGCGAGCAGAACTGCCGTAACGGAGGCGATGCGGAACATAGTTATTCTTCCCGCGTGGAATTCTA
>CAZWTH010000065.1:0-13930 GCA_964636715.1 uncultured Solibacteraceae bacterium
CGCCATATAGACCCCGTCCATATAGACCGCGGCCGCCGGGTCGAAGGACATCACCGACTGGCCCGAGCTGGAATCGAAATCCCGCTGGCCGCGAATGGTCACGTTCAGCGTGTCCTGGCGGAAAGTGGTCGGCGCGATATAGACCGAGGGCGCGACATACTTGATGTCCTCGATGGTGCGGATGTTGAGCTTGTCCAGGTCGCCCTGGTTGAGCACGGTGATGGCGATGGGGACTGCCTGCTCGTCCTCGGCGCGCTTGCGGGCGGTGACGGTGACGCTCTCAAGGCCGCTCCCGGTGGTCCTGGGCGTGGTGCCCTGACTGTCGTCCGCAGCGCTCACCTGCGCCCAGGCTGCGCCGCCCAAACCGAGCGTGCTGGTCGCCAGAAGAGCCGCAAGCAGGCGTTTCATTCGGAAATCCCCAAGGGTGACGGGCGTTTTCACATCGCCTTCGAACCCGCTCTCGTAACGGAAATGCCGGGGCAAATAAAGGTGGCCAAACGCCCATCGCCAGCCCCGTCATAACCCTGATAAGCCTATGGAATTCATGACCGACGCAGTAACCTCGACCGCGCCGGCAGCCAGGGGAAAGACATGACCAAAATCGCAATGATCACAGGCGCCGGCAGCGGCGTGGGCCGGGCCGTCGCCAGGGCGCTGGCCGAGGCGGGCTGGTCGCTGGCGCTGGTGGGCCGCAAGCGCGAAGCACTTGAAGAGACCGCCGCCGGCCTGAAAGGTGACCATCTGATAGCGCCGGCCGATGTCGGCGATCCCGACCAGGTCAAGGCGGTATTCGCCCAGATCAAGGACAAGTACGAGCGCCTGGACATGCTGTTCAACAATGCCGGCATGGGCATGCCCGCCATTCCGATCGAGGAGCTTTCCTTCGCGCAATGGCAGGCGATCGTCGGCGTCAATCTCACCGGCGCCTTCCTCTGCACCCAGGAAGCGGTCCGGATGATGAAGGCGCAAACACCACGGGGCGGACGCATCATCAACAACGGTTCGATTTCGGCTTACACGCCGCGTCCGAATTCGGCGCCGTATACGTGCACGAAGCATGCGATCAGCGGCCTCACGAAGTGCATTGCGCTCGATGGGCGCCCGTGGGACATTGCGTGCAGCCAGATCGATATCGGAAATGCGGCGACGGAATTGACGGAGCGGATGACGGCGGGCGTTCTCCAGGCGGATGGGACTCTGAAGCCGGAACCGCGCATGAATCTGAAGCACGTGGCGGATGCGGTTGTCTTTATCGCGAATCTGCCGCTCGACGCGAATGTCCTGTTTATGAATGTGATGGCGACGAAGATGCCGTTTGCGGGGCGTGGGTAGGGGGCAGAGCGCGCTTTAATTTTCGCGTGACACGCGCGAGATCTTCGTCGAGTAATCCAGTGATGGAATATTCTTTTCGGCCGATCGTGACGCTCAGACGGTTCGCATACCATCTGTTTGTCGCTGTCACGGCGGTGACATCGTATTGCGCAACTTCCAGGGTTCTGGTCCAGCGGTAAAGCTCATAGCTCCAACGGAAGACGCCGGAGCCTGCAAAAAGCTCGATGGCGCAGAGGTTTCGGAGCATCCCTCGGACTGACATTGTGAACCACGCGAACAGGAACCCTGTCAGTGGCAGCAGCGCAAATGCCGAAGTCAGAGTTCGCACATGAACCAGCGCAGGGATGACGAGATATAGGGCGCCGATCAACGCAGCAACAAAGACGATCAGAAGGACAATGCTTGCATTGTTGACGGCGCTGATCCTGACGATGAGCACTCCTTCTTTTTCGACCAAAGAAACATTTCTGTAGTTCGGAAAGGTCTTTTGCCGGAACTGGTTCTTAACTGGCACGGGCCGCATCGTCGAGAATATTGTTACTCAAGCCGGTGGCGGAATTCGATATGCTGATGCCATGGGTGATGCCGAAGACGCTTATCGGGATCCGGTAGTCGAGGTCTACAAGCGCGATATCGATCGAACTTTGCTGCGCGCAAATTTGAAGCTAACTGTTACCGAGCGCCTTCAGAACGCAATGGCGCACGCACGATTCGCGGATGAGCTGCGGCGGGCGGGGCGGGAACTTCGGGCTTCCCGTATGGTGTTCGACAGGGTGACAGTCGACCCAGCGGTTATGAACGGGAAAGCCTGTATAAGAGGGCTGCGGTTTCCCGTGTACCGCCTTTTGGGATTGCTGGCGGCAGGGGAATCCCGGGACAGTATACTTGCGGCTTATCCATACCTGGAAGCGGCGGATTTCAGTGCGGTTCTGCGGTATGCGGCCTCGCTCGCCGAGCGTGGTACGGCTGAGTAAAACGCCGCCACGGCAGGGCATGTATACAATATAAGTGCCGCTGATTTTGTGGGGTTCCATCTCGTTCATTTTGGGGGATCTTGCCATTTTTCGCGGCCGTCGAAACGCCACTGTTACTATAAAAAAGTTGCCGGGGCCGGCGAAGGTCCCGTTTCCGCAACAAGAGGTTGAATGCAGCCAACTGATACCGGCAACCCCGACTACTATCACAAGGTTGTCGATTGCCAGTGGGCCTGTCCGGCCCATACCAACGTTCCTGAATATCTCCGTCTGATCGCGCTCGGCCGCTACGCGGATTCCTACATGCTAAACCGGGAGTCCAACGTGTTTCCGGCGATTCTGGGCCGCACGTGCGACCGTCCCTGCGAACCGGCGTGCCGGCTCGGGCGCCTGCCGGGCGATAAGCCGATCGCGATCTGCCGTCTGAAGCGCGTCGCGGCCGATCTGCGCGGCGATGTCACGGCGATGCTGCCGAGGGCGCCCGAGAAAAAGAATGGCAAGCGCATCGCGCTCGTCGGCTGCGGGCCCGCATCGCTCACGGTGGCGAACGATCTCGCGCCGCTCGGCTACTCGCTTACGATTTTCGAAAAGTACGACAAGCCGGGCGGGCTGATGCGCAGCAACATCCCGTCGTTCCGTCTGCCGGAGCCGGTGCTGATGGAAGAGATCAACTACATCCTCGATATGGGTGTGGAGGTCCGGTACAACTCGCCCGTCGAAAGCCTGAAGAAACTGCTTGCGGAAAATTACGACGCGATCTTCGTGGGCAGCGGCGCGCCGCGGGGTAAGAACCTCGATCTGCCGGGGCGGAACGATCCCGCGGCGGCCGAACACATCCACATCGGCATCGACTGGCTGGGCTCAGTGGCGTTCGGGCACACCGATAAAATCGGCGAACGCGTTCTGATCATCGGCGTCGGCAACACCGCGATGGATTGCTGCCGCACCTCGCTTCGTCTCGGCGGTAAAGAAGTGAAGGTGATGGCGCGCCGTCCGCGCGCGTTCTTCAAGGCGTCGCCCTGGGAACTCGAGGATGCGGAAGAAGAAGGCGTGGAGATCCTCATCAATCACTCGCCGAAGCGGTTCGTGATCGAAAACGGCAAGCTGGTTGGGATGGAATTCGACCGGCTCGAATGGGACCAGAAGGCGGAAAAATCGAAGGTCACCGATACCATCGTGATTCCGTGCGATGACGTGATTCTGGCGATCGGCCAGGACAACGCATTCCCCTGGATCGAACACGATCTCGGCATCGAGTTCGATAAGTGGGGACTCGCGAAGGTGGATGAGCGGACGTTCATGTCGACGCGGCCGGGCGTTTTCTTCGGCGGCGATTCGGCGTGGGGACCGAAAAACATCATCTGGGCCGTGGAGCACGGGCACCAGGCGGCGATCTCGATCCACAACCACTGCCAGAGCATTCCGGTTGACCAGCGGCCGCCAAACGGCATGAATCTCATCAGCATGAAGATGGGAATCAGCGAGTGGAGCTATCACAACGATTTCAATCCGGCCGCGCGCCAGAAGATGCACCATGTCGATCTGGAGAAGCGGTTCCGGGAGTTGAACATCGAAGTGGAACTCGGCTTCGACGCGCAGCAGACGGCGCGCGAAGTGCAGCGCTGCCTGAACTGCGACGTGGAGACGGTGTTTACGGCTCCCAAGTGCATTGAATGCGACGCGTGCATCGACATCTGCCCGGTTTCGTGCCTCACGATGCTGAAAGATGCGCCGGAAGAAGAGCTTCGGCATGAGACAACCGCGCCGGCGCTCAATCACGATCAGTCGCTGTTCGCTTCGAAGGCTCTTCCGCAGACAGGGCGGCTGATGCTGAAGGACGAAGACATCTGCGTCCATTGCGGCCTGTGCGCGGAACGTTGTCCCACGGCGGCGTGGGATATGCAGAAGTTCCAGGTACTTATCTCCCACGCCGGTGATCCGGTACTCAACGAGAGCGTTGCAGCTTAACAGACAAATGTCCAGTGGCATAAACGATTTTGCGTTCAAGCTGGCGACCGTCAACGGGACGGGTTCCGCCAGTTCCAGCATCCTTCTGATGCAGTCGATCTTCCGGATGGGCGTGCCCGTCTCCGGCAAGAATCTCTTCCCTTCAAATATTCAGGGCCTGCCGACGTGGTACGAAATCCGCGTCAATAAAGACGGCTACACGGCGCGCGCGCCGCATTACGACCTGATGGTCGCGATGAACGCGCAGACTTACAAGCGCGATGTGGCCGAGGTGCGGTCCGGCGGTTATCTGGTTTACGATTCGACCTGGCCGCTCGATCCGGATCTGTTCCGCGATGACGTCACGTTCATCGGCGTGCCGCTGGCGCGGCTTTGCAATGAAAACTTCCAGGGAGCGCGAGAGCGCATTCTGGTGAAGAACATTGCGTGCGCGGGCGCGCTCATCGCGCTGCTGAATATCGACGAGCATGTAGTGTCGGAACTGCTCGAAGAGAAGTTCGGCAAGAAGAAAGCGCTGCGCGAATCGAACACGAAGGCGCTGGCGCTGGGCCGCGACTACGTGCAGCAGCATTTCCCGTGCCCGCTGCCGTTCCATCTGGAAAAGATGGATGGCAATAAGGACAAGATGCTGATAGACGGCAACGCGATGACCGCCCTGGGCGCGGTTTACGCGGGCGCGACGGTGGCGGCATGGTATCCGATCACGCCGGCCACGTCCGTCATGGACTCGTTCAAATCCTACTGCGAGAAGTACCGCAAGGACAAGGAAACGGGCAAGAACAACTTTGCGTTCATTCAGGCGGAAGACGAGCTGGCGGCCATCGGCATGGTGATCGGCGCTTCGTGGTCCGGCGCGCGCGCGTTCACGTCGACTGCGGGCCCTGGAATCTCGCTGATGAACGAACTGCTGGGGCTGGCGTATTACGCCGAGATTCCCGCGGTTGTGATTGACGTGCAGCGCGTGGGACCTTCGACCGGTATGCCGACGCGCACGCAGCAGGGCGACATTCTCGAATGCGCTTACGCTTCGCACGGCGATACGAAACACATTGTGCTGTTCCCGGCGAATCCCTCGGAATGCTTCGAATGCGCGGTGCAGGCGTTCGATCTGGCGGAGCAGTTCCAGACGCCGGTGTTCGTGCTTTCCGATCTCGATATCGGGATGAACGACTGGGTGACGCCGAAGATCAAGTGGGACGATTCCTACCGGCCGAATCGCGGTAACGTGCTGACCGCCGAGCAACTCGAGGCGATGCCGAAGTTCTTCCGCTATCTGCCGGACGACGGCACGTCGGTTCCAAACCGCACGCTGCCGGGCGTGCACGAAAACGGCGCGTTCTTCACGCGCGGATCGGGCCACAACAAGTACGGCGGCTATACGGAAATTCCCGATGAATATCAGGAAGTGATGGATCGCCTCCTGCAGAAGCATAAGGAAGCGGCAAAGTTCGTGCCGCCGGCCGAAATCCTGAAGAAGCCGGGCGCCACGGTGGGCATCATTTCGCTGGGCGGCTGTGACCCGGCGGTGCGCGAGGCGGTCGACCTGCTGGCGAAGAAGGGCCATGCTCTCGATTACTTAAGGATCAAGGGTTTCCCCTTCGGCGCAGAGGTCGAGAAATTTATCGCGGATCACGAATTCTGCTTCGTCATGGAACAGAATCGCGATGCGCAGCTTCGCACCCTGCTGCTGCTCGAAACTGCGGCGCAGAAGGATCAATTGCGGTCGATTCTGATTTATGGCGGGTTCCCGCTGAGCGCCAGATCGGTGATCGAGGCGGTGGAAAAGCAACTCACCGGCGATTCGCCATCGGAAGGCGTAACGGGTTCGCCGCTGCCGGGTGGACCAAAGGCGGGGAAGACCTCGCGGAAAGTGAAGGAACTCGATGCCGTCAATCGTTAAGCCGCGGGTTGCGCACCCCAGTCTGAAGCGCAATGACGTGGGCCTGACGGTCCGCGATTACGAAGGAACAATGTCGACGCTGTGCGCCGGCTGCGGTCACGATTCCATCACCGGCGCTCTGATCCGCGCGCTGTGGGAACTTTCCGTTCCTCCGCACATGATCGCGAAGATGAGCGGCATCGGCTGCTCGTCGAAAACGCCCACTTACTTTGTCAATGGCGCGCACGGATTCAACTCCGCCCACGGCCGCATGCCGGCGATCGTGACGGGCGCGAGCGCGGCGAACCGCGATCTGACGTATATCGGAATTTCGGGCGATGGCGATTCGCTCTCGATCGGCCTTGGCCATCTGTGCCATGCCATCCGCCGCAATCTGAACATGCTGTATGTCATCGAGAACAACGGCGTGTACGGTCTGACGAAGGGGCAGTTCTCGGCCTCGGCGGACGTGGGTTCGAAGAGCAAGAAGGGTGAAGCCAATCTGATGGCGCCGATCGATTCGGTGCAGCTTGCTCTCAGCATCGGGGCGACATTTGTGGCGCGCAGTTTCTCCGGCGATAAGGAACGTCTGGTTCCCATGCTGATGGCGGGGCTGAAGCATCGCGGGCTCGCGCTGATCGACGTGATTTCCCCCTGCGTGACGTTCAACGATCATGAAGGCTCCACGCGCAGCTACCTCTATACGCGGCAGCATCTGCACAAAGCGATCGAAGCCAACTTCGTGCCGCCGCAGCATGAGATTGTCGCCGAGATTGCGAAGCAGGGCAGCACAAACGTGACCATGCATGACGGCAGCGTCATACAGTTCACGCGCGTGCCGGAGAACTACGACGTGCATGACCGCTTGTCCGCCATGCAGTATCTGCGGGACCATTCGGGCGAGGTGGTGACCGGAATTCTCTATGCGGATGAGAGCGTGCCGGACATGCACGAGATGATCAACACGTCCGATACGCCGCTCACCCAGGTGCCTTACGAGAAGCTTTGCCCCGGTTCGGCGGTGCTGGAAGCCCTTCAGGGCCAGTATCGTTAAGCAATTTTGCTGCCATGTAGCGCTTCACACGCCTGCGGTTTCTGCGGTGTGAATTGCCGTCGGCATTTCGCTAGAATTGGGGCTTGGGCCCTTTATTGTCCACAGGTTACAAGCGTCTCTCCGCAGTACTTGTGGTGGGGGGATGTTTCTTCGGCTTCGCGGCGCACGCGGATGTGCCGCTTCCTGCGCGCGATTTCTCCGATCCCGGCGTGCTGAAAAAGCTCTCGCTGGAAGAACTCGCACAGATTGAAGTCACCACGCCATCCAAGGCTCCCGTACCCGCGTTCGATTCTCCATCGGCGGTCTTTGTCATCACCGGTGAGGACATTCGGCGCTCGGGAGCGACGAGCATTCCGGAGGCGCTGCGTCTCGCGCCGGGCGTGGAAGTCGCGCGCATTGACGCGAACCACTGGTCGATTGGAATTCGCGGCTTCGGCACCAGACTGACGCGGTCGGTGCTGGTGCTCATCGATGGACGCACTGTTTACACCCCTCTGTTCGATGGCACTTACTGGGAAGTGCAGGACACGTTGCTCGAAGATGTGGATCGCATTGAAGTGGTGCGCGGGCCCGGAGCGACGGTGTGGGGACCGAATGCCGTCAACGGCGTCATCAATGTAGTGACGAAGAGCGCGAGCGAGACGCGCGGAACCTTTGTTTCGCTGGGCGGCGGCAATGAAGAGCAGGGATTTCTCAACGCCCGTTACGGCGGCGCTCGCGGAAATAATTTCAACTATCGTTTCTACGGCAAAGCGTTCACCCGCGACGCGGAACTGCATCCCGATAAAGCCAACTTCGATGACTGGCGCGCCATCCAGGGCGGCTTCCGGATGGACTGGTCCGATACCGGCCGCGGCGCGTTTACGCTGCAGGGCGATATCTACCAGGAAGAAGCCGGCGAGCGCGTGCAGGCGGGCGCGTATACGCCGCCGTACGAGTACAACATCGACGATAACGAATTTCTTTCGGGCGGCAATATAGTCGCGCGCTGGCAGCGCACTGTCAGCCAGAGAAACAGCATTCAACTGCAGGTCTATTACGACCGGACCAATCGTCATGAAGCGAATATCGGCGAACTGCGAAATACGTTCGACGTCGATTTTCTTCAGAATCTCCAGTTGGGGCGGCAGAAAGTCACATGGGGACTGGGGACGCGCTTCGAACCCGCGACCGACTTTCAGCTTGTCACCGGTCTGACGTTTCTTCCCGCAACGCGTACGGACTATCTTCTGACGGCCTTCCTGCAGGATGAAATCGAACTGGTTCCGAAGCGCCTCTCGCTGACGCTCGGCGCCAAAGCTCTTCACACGAACTTCCTTCACGGAATCGGCTATGAGCCGAGCGTGAGGCTCGCGTGGACTCTCGACCAGAAACAAACCGTGTGGGCGGCGTTCACCCACGCGCTTCGCACGGCGTCCGACGTGGAGGAGAATTTTTATCTTTCCGGCTTGGTTGGTTTTCTTCCGGATGGTACGCCGCTGATGGGCCGTTTTAATGGCAACAGCCGTTTCGCCCCTGAGCAGATGAATGGGTACGAACTTGGCTACCGGCGGCTGTTCGGAAAACACGTTTTCGCGGACGTCAGCAGCTACTTCAATCACTACCATGATTTGTTCGATCAGGAGGTTACGGGAGACCCGTTCTTTGAAACCTCGGCCCCCGGGGTGACGGCGCCGATCGTGCCGCATTTCCTGCTCCCCCTCCAGTTCGGTAATGGACTACTGGCGTATACGAAGGGCGTCGAAGTGAGCCCGGAATGGCGTCCCACGGGATTCTGGCGGCTGCGCGGCAGCTATTCGTTCCTCCATATGAATGTCTATAAGGCGCCGAACTCCGCCGATTTCGGCACCGCGCCCGGCATCGAGGGAGCGAGCCCCGCACATCAGGTGTTCATTCAATCAGAACTCGACGTTTCGAAGAAAATTCAGGTGGACGTCGCGTGGCGGCATGTGAGCGGATTACGGGCAGGACCCATTCCCGCGTATTCCACCGCCGATGCCAGAATCGGATGGCGCGTCGTTCCACGGCTGGAACTTTCCATCGTCGGCCGAAATCTTCTGCAGCCTTCGCACGTGGAAGTCGCCAACGATCCGGGAACGCTTGTCGGAATCGAACGAAGCGGTTACGCTCAACTCACGTGGCGCAGGTGACTTTCAGGATGCGGCGCATCACCGGCGTTGTGGCGGCGGCTCTGCTGGCGGCGCTGCTCGCTGCGCTGTCCGCCCCGGTGACGAGCGCCGCCTCGGCGGGTTCGCTCGAGTATGCCGTCAAAGCTACCTACCTGCTCAAGTTCACGCGCTTCATCGTATGGCCGCAGGCCGCTTTGGGAACGGAGGAGCCGTTCAATATCTGCATCCTGGGATCGGATCCATTTGGCGCGACGCTGAACCAGGTGGTGTCGGGAGAGGAAGTCTCGGGGCATAAGATCTCCGTCCAACGGCTGGATCGCGATCCCGCGCCAGGGGCGTGCCAGGTCCTCTACATCGGCGAGCACGAGGAGCGTCCTCGTTTTACGACGGAGCCGGGCCGCGCTGTTCTGACGATCGGGGAGGGCTCCGGCTTCGCCCGCAACGGCGGAATGATCGGCTTCGTCATTGAGAACCGGAGAGTTACCTTTGACATCAACTGGCGGGCGGCGGAGACGAGCGGTCTGAAACTCAGCTCGGGGCTGCTGACGGTGGCGAGGAACGTGATTCGATAGCATGCGGACGGGACTTCAATTCCGCGACGCGCCCATCCGGCGAAAGCTGATGATCATCATCATGGCCACCACGGCAACGGCGATGCTGCTCGGCTGCTTCGGGATATTGATTTTCGATTCTGTGTTGTTCCGCGCTAACCTGGGGCGCGACCTGCAGGCTCTTGCGCAGATCACGGCGGGCAACAGCACCGCGTCGCTCGAGTTCAACGATTCCAAGTCGGCTTCGGAAACGCTGAATGCGTTGCGCGCGCGGCTGCATCTGGTGACCGCCTGCCTTTATGAGGCGGATGGGACCATGCTCGCGAGGTACGTTCGCGCGAGTAATCCCGAACCGTGCCCCGCGCCCGCGCGATATGACCAGATTCGTTTCGGAGACCGCGACGCCACGGTTTCGTTCACCATCACGATGAGCGGCAAGCCGATCGGCACCCTGATGTTCCTTTACGATCTGCGCGAAATCGCGGAGCGCCGGACGCTCTACGGCACGATTGTGGTGGGCGTTCTTCTCGTCGCCAGCCTGATCGCCCTCCTGCTTTCGCGCAGTCTGCGCGGCGTCATCGAAGATCCGATCGCGCAACTGGTCAAGGTAACCACCGCCGTTGCGGAGACGGGCGATTACGGCATCCGGGCCAGCAAAGTTTCGGCGGACGAGCTGGGCCTGCTGACGGACGGATTCAACGAAATGCTGGCGGGCATCCAGTCGCGTGATGACAGGCTGACGCGCGCGCTGATCGACCGGGAGGAAGCGTTGCGCGACGAGAAGAAGGCGCGTGAACGCTTCCATTTCCTCGCCGAATCGATGCCCCAGAAAATTTTCACGGCGACGCCGGAGGGCGAGGTGAACTACTTCAATCGGCAATGGATTGAATTTTCGGGTCTCTCGTCGGAGGAGCTTCGCCATCTGGGGTGGGCCGTGATTCTCCATCCGGACGATCTCGAAGCCGACGAAGAGATTCGTGCCCGTTCGCTCGAGACTGGCGAGCCCTACAACATTCAGCACCGCTTCCGCCGCGCGGATGGAGAGTATCGCTGGCACCTCACGCGCGTTCACGCGATGCGCGACGAGGAAGGGAAGATCCTGATGTGGATCGGCTCCAACACCGATATCCACGAGCAAAAGGAAAAGGAAGAGGCGCTGCGGCGGGCCAATGACGATCTGCAGCAGTTCGCCTATTCGGCCAGTCACGACCTCCAGGAGCCCATTCGGAACGTTACAATATACAGCGAAATTGTGGGCCGCCGGTACAAAGACGTACTGGACGCCGACGGCCAGCAGTTTCTCGGGTTTCTGACTGAAGGCGGGCGGCGGATGGCGATGCTCATCAACGATCTGCTCGCCTACACGCGGGCCGGCGCCGCGGATGTGGATGTTTCTCTGCAGGATTCGGATGCGGTTCTGCAGCAGACGCTCGCGGGTCTGGCGGAAGCCATCCGCGAGAGCGGCGCGACGGTCACACACGGCCCGCTTCCGAGAATCTACATCGGTCAGGCGCATCTCCAGCAGGTGCTTCAGAACCTGATCAGCAATGCGATCAAATACCGGGCGGAAGCGCCCCCGAAGATTCACATCAGCGCCGTGAATCTCGGTGCGGCATGGCAGTTTTCAGTGACGGACAACGGGATCGGGATCGACCCGCAGTACAAGGAGAAAATCTTTGGGGTATTCAAGAGACTTCACCGCGACCAGAAATACAGTGGCACAGGCGTGGGGCTGGCAATCTGCCAGCGTGTTGTTGAGCGGTACGGAGGAAGGATCTGGGTCGAATCTTCCGTCGGACGCGGCGCCACCTTCCACTTCACCATTCCGCGATACGCCGGGCGTCTCCAGCGGGCGGCGGCTGAACGTGCTGATGGTTGAAGACAACCTGGCGGACGCGCTGCTGGTTCGCGAAGCTTTGCGCACGGAGAAACTGCCGGTGGAAGTGTATGCCGCGGTGGACGGCGAACAGGCGATTTCATTCATCGAAAAGGCGGAGGGCGATGGTGGAGACCCCGCGCCGGACATGGTGATTCTCGATATCAATCTGCCGCGCATTGACGGCTTCGAAGTGCTGCGGCGAATCCGCTCGAGCGTACGATTTGAGAAGCTGCCGGTGATGGTGGTCACATCGTCGGATTCGCCGGGAGACCGCAGCGAAAGCGCCAGAATCGCCGACGGATACTTCCGGAAGTGTCCGGATTATGACGAGTTCCTGAAAATCGGCCCCGCAATCCGGGCCATGCTGGAAAAAAACAACCTGCTCTGATCGCGTTTCCCCGCTTGCCACCGGACGCGGAACGGAGTAAGGTGAACTCGTCCGTAAAACTCGTCCGAGGAAGGGAGGCAGGGATGCCGCTGAGTGATACGATTCACTCCGTTCTCGCGAATAAAGGATGGGGAGTGTTTTCCGTGGCGCCGGAAGTGACTGTTTACAGCGCCGTCCAGCAAATGGCTGACCGCGACATTGGCGCGCTCGCCGTGATGGGACCCGAGAAACTGCTGGGCATTTTTTCGGAGCGCGATTATGCTCGCAAGATCATTCTGCTGGGCCGTTCGTCGAAAGACACGTGCGTGGGCGAAGTGATGTCATACCCGGCCAACACCGTGACAGCGGAGGACACCGTGGAAGATTGCCTGCGCATGATGACCACCTACCGGCTGCGGCATCTCGTGGTTGTGGAGCAGGGAACCGCTGTCGGAATGGTGTCGATTGGCGATCTGATGAAATGGGTGATATCGGCGCAGGAGGACATGATTGGCCACCTGCACACCTACATCTCCGGTAACTACCTGGGCTAGTGGGGCGTGGGGCGGAGCTTCGGCTCTGCACGGCTGGCTTCAGCCAGGCGCGGACTTCCCGAAGTATTTCAGGTCGCATATTCTGGCCAGCCCCGCCCACTCACTTCCAGATCTGGCGTGCCGTATCGGCGACCAGCTTCAGCTTGGCCCATTGCGCTTCTTCCGTCACAGGATTACCTTCCATGACGGAGGCGAAGCCGCACTGCGGACTGAGCGCCAGATTTTCGAGCGGCACGTATTTTGACGCCGCTTCGACGCGCGCAATCAGGTCTTCGGCCTTTTCCATCGCGGGTTTCTTGCTGCTTACGAGGCCAAGCACGACGGTAACGCCCTTCGGGATGAAACGGAGCGGTTCGAATGAGCCGGAGCGTTCGTCGTCGAATTCCAGCAGGAAGCGATCGACGCGCAATCCGGTGAAGAGCTTCTCCGCAATGGCGTCATAGCCGCCCTGCGCGTACCAGTTGCCGCGATTGTTCCCGCGGCAGAGGTGCAACGCAAGCGTGGCGCCGGAGTCGCGCGCCGCGTCGAAGCAGGCGTTATCCGCGGCGATTGCTTCGTCGAGCGCGGCGTCGGGATCCACGCCGATCTCCGTGCGGACCCACTCACGCCATTTCGGGTCGATGAAGTACGAATAGCGCGGCGTATCGACCTGGATGTAGTGAACGCCGTCCGCCGCAAGCGCAGCAGCCTCGCCACTCAGGATGGAGACGATGTCGGCGAGCATTTCCGATCGCGTCGGATAGACCTTATCCGTCACGCCCTTCTTAAACGAAATGTACGGGAACTGATTCGGGCTGGGCAGCGTGACTTTCACATCAGTCCGGCTGTTGGCGAGCGTAAACGGCGTTTCAAGCCCCGTGAGCCGCCGCCGTTGTTTGAGTTTCGCGGTGACGACGCCTGGGATATGGCTGGGCGCGGTAGCAGTCGACGAATCCTTCTTCCACGAATAACCGAGAGCTTCCTCACCGAGCGCGAAGCCATCTACCGAATCCGTGAAATCGCTCATGAACGTGCTGCGGCGGAATTCGCCATCGGTGCTGATGGCGAACCCGAGGTCCGCCTGACGTTGCAGGACGTCCCGAATGGCGCGGTCCTCCAGGTCGCGGAGTCCTGGATCGTTCGCGGCGTGCGCGGCGAGCAGCGCGGGTGGGCGCAGGAAGCTGCCGACGTGGTCGGCCCGATATGTGTTTTTCATAGTCCGAGCAGTTTTTTCGTGTATTGGATGGAGACTTCGAGATCTTCA
>CAZWTH010000066.1:0-4758 GCA_964636715.1 uncultured Solibacteraceae bacterium
GCCGGTGAGTTCCCACACAGCCCGCGCCGGGTGATCCTCCGGGATCAGACGCTCGACGTCGATCTCCCGCATCAGCATCTGGTCCCGGTTCACACTACGCACCCGAGGTGAGGGAGTGGCCCGACCGACAGGCTGGCCAAAAACGAGTTTGCGATCCGAGTCGCTAATTACCTGTAAAGACGTTTGATCGGAACCAAATGCTACTAACTGCAAAGTAATTGTTTTTGTAAAGCTGCAATTCATTCACAGCTTCCGAAGCGCCGCCCCACGGTTACTTCGCGGAGGGATCGCCCGTAGGCGGCGGCGCGTGGTCGGTCGCGGCGGGCGGTCCCAGAATCTCCGTGAAGATCGGCTTCAGCGCGTCCGCCCACACCTGATAGCCCTTGAGTTGCGGATGCAGCTTGTCGCGATCGTTCAGCATGCCGTCATACAGCTTGCCATCGGCATCCGCCAGCCTGTCATTGATATTGAGATAGCGAATTGTCTTGCCGTCGGCCATCTTCGCCAGCCCGGTGTTGATCTTCGCGATCTCCGGCAACACCGCCATATTGTCGTTGCGCGGGAAGATCGCGGTGAGAATGATGACAGCGCCCGGCGCTTTCTCCCGCATGACGTTCACGACAGCCTGTAAACCGCGGACGACGTTCTCCGCGGCGGCGTCGATATCCGGCGGAACACGGTTCCCAACGTTGTTCGTCCCCGCCAGCAGCACAATGACTTTCGGATGAACGCCATCGAGCTCGCCATTCTCCAGCCGCCAGAGAATGTTTTCCACGCGATCGGCGCCCCAGGCAAAATCGCCCGCATTCCAGCCGAAGAAGTTCTGCTTCCAGTTGGCGAGAAACTGCGGATAATCCGTCGCGCCCCAGCGCCGCGCGATCGAATCGCCTTCGAAATAAATATCGACGCCGCCCGCTTTGGCTTTTTCGAGAAGCTGCTCGTGCGCGAGGTGAGAATTCTGATCCGTGCGAGACCGCGGTTGATCGGCCTGCAACGGCCCCAACTGCGCGGTAAGCGCGGATACGAACGCCAGGCCCGCGAGGATCAGCCTCACGAACGCCCAGCCGAGTGATGCAGGAACTTATCCGCCCAGGGGATGAAGTACTTCCAGTTCGGCGCGTCGGTGTGGCCGCCGTCATGCTGCCGCCACGCGAGCTGCCCATCGAGCAGCCCCACGTTCACCCCTGGCATTTTCGCCGTGTGGTAATCCTCTTTCACGCCGAGATCCTTCGCGCCCAGCAGGCGAAACACTGCCTGCGCGTCCACGGCGGCCATGAAGCTGCCCTGATGATCGAGCCACTTCGCGTCGCCCTTTTCCGGCACGCCGTAGCTCACAAAGGTCAGGCGCGGCGCGCACAGCGCGATCAGCTCATTCGAATCCACCGGAATGTCTCCGGCGTTCTTGCTGCCGAAAGTCGCTTCCGAAGCGCCGTACTTCAGGAAATTGCCGGCCATCCAGTGATATTCGCCGCTGCCGGTCAGGTTCTCCACCGCTTCGCCCCAGTTGCGGCGATGCGGCTTCGCGCCGCCTTCGCCCGACGATCCGATCAGCACCACCGCGAACCGCGTGTCATATGCCATCGTGATCAGCGCCGCCTTGCCGTAACGCGACACGCCTTCGATTCCCACCTGTTTCGCATTTACGGCCTTGTCCGTTTCCAGATAATCGAGCCCGCGGGAAGCGCCCCACGCCCACGCGCGCAACGCGCCCCAGTCATCCGGATGCCGGGGCTGGCCTTTGTTCACCAGGCCGATAACGCCTTTCGTAAGTCCCGCGCCGTTATCCGCCTGAACGCTGCCGGGATTGATCGATGCAAAACCCCAGCCATCGGCAATGAGTTGCTCCGTTGACGGAGCATCGGCGTTTGCGGGCGGAACTGGCGGTCCGCCCGCGCGGCCAATGAACCCAGATCCGCCCCTGCCACCGCGGCCAGAGCCGCCGAATCCGGGAAAGGCGGGCGCAGGAAACGCAACTTCAGGAATCGTACGCCCGCCGAACATCATCATCACCGGCGCCGGACCTTTTACATCCGCGGGGGTGACGAGTGTCATCTGAATATCGACCTTAATATCGGGATCGCCCGAATTATCCACGTGTCCGATCAGCTGCTTCCCGATCACGGGATGGCCGCCGACCTTCGCTTCCGCCGTCTTCGTGACTTCCCATGTTACTTTGGGAGCGTTCTTCGGCACGCGGCCCAGCACTTCGCGATCAAAGTCTTCCACAATCTCGGCGCGGCGCTTCGCCCACTCCGCGGGCGTAGTCACCTTCCTGCCGTTCTTCATCGTGAGAGCATCGGGATAATTCGGAAAAGGATTCGCCGTCGCCTCGTCATAGTTGGCATGGTTCGGCGCGCTCTCAGTGCCACTCGGCCCGGGACGAAGCGCTTTGATGCCAAGCTGATCCATCATGTTCTGATGGTCTTCCTTCGCCGTCCAGTTCGAAGTGTCGACGGGAGCGGACGCGGCGAAGGCCAGCGTCGCCAAACAGGCAAGGGCATAGCGAAATTTCATTCAAATATCAAATCACATTTCGTTCGATCCTGCAACAAATATGTGCAAACCGTCCCCGCTAGAATAGATGGAACGTGATGGACGCCACTACGCTTCATGTTGTTGCGGTCGTCCTGCTCGCGACGCTGATTCGTTCTTCTTTCGGGTTTGGCGAAGCCCTTGTCGCCGTTCCGCTGCTGGCGCTGCGCATCCCGGTCGGCGTCGCCGCGCCGGTCGCGGTGCTGCTTTCCATCACGATCGCCGCCATCGTCGTCGCGCAGGACTGGCGCAAGATTCACGCTCGCAGCGCGGGATGGCTGATCGCTCCCACGCTGCTCGGCATCCCGCTCGGAATTTTTCTGCTGACGAGCTCGCATCAGAGCGCCGTGAAGATTGTTCTGGCGTCGGTGATCATCGGGTTCTCCGCGTGGTCGCTGATCGGAAAAAACCCGCCGCAACTCGCCGATGACAGCCGCCCATGGCTTCTCGGCTGCGGATTTCTCGCCGGCATTCTGGGAGGCGCTTACGGGATGAACGCGCCGCCGCTTGTGGTCTATGGCGCGATGCGGCGTTGGTCGCCCCAGCATTTCCGCGCGACGCTGCAGGGCTATTTCCTGCCGGCGAGCGGCGTGGCGATGGCAGGCTACTGGCTCTCCGGATTGTGGAAGCCGGAAGTGACCCACTACTATCTGATTTCTCTGCCCGCCGCGATACCCGCTATCTTCATCGGACGGTGGATCAACCACCGCCTTCGCGGCGATTCATTTCTGAAGTACGTGCATGCGGGGTTGATCGCGGTGGGAGTGGTGCTGCTCGTCCAGACGGTACTTTAATTCGACGACGGAATATCGTCATAGCTATCCACCACAACAATCTCCATCGGTTCTTCCTGCTTCTCCATCTGCAGCCCCAGTTGATGAATGGAGTCCTGAATGGAAATATCGGTCGGCTGCACCTCGCCTTTCAGTCTGAACTCCGGGGTGTAGGAAATGAAGATATCGTAGAGGCCGGTCAGTTCTGTCTTGTCCACCACCGGACGGTCGGCGTCAATCAGCGGCACAAACCGGCTGATGGGACAGTTCTGAAGAGAATGCCGATAGTTCCTGTCAGTCGGGCTCAGGGGTCCCGACATCTGACGGCATGGCTGGTCTCCCTCGGCAGCCTTGAGCCGCGGACCGCCCTTGCTCACCACAAGGGCGTAAATGGGAACGTTCCGCGTCTCCGTGTGCGCCCTCAGGTGGAATCGCTCCGCCAGCATATTCTGCAGCATCGACCGCAGGGCCGGTGGGTCCGGTGCCGTATCCCCCGCCGAGCGCGCATCCACGCTGAAATACGCAAAATGCTTCGGCCGCGGCGTTACGGTTTCATAGGACTTCTTGCCATATGCTTCCGCCACCAGCATGCCGACCGTGTAGCCATCGAACCTGATTCTGCTGCCGGAAACGGTTCGCTGGCCCAAAACACGATAGGGCGCCTCCAGTTCGTGAATCGACGCCGCCTCGAACTTCGGGCCCGCCGTCTGCGCCGCGGCCAGGCAGGCAATGGCCGCGATCAAAACCCACACGCGAATACTTCGTAGCATGACTGCCACATAATGACGCTCCACGAGCGCAAATGTGCAGCCTGAAATTTGCATCGGAAGCGCCGCAATCAAAGGGGTCTTTTGTGCGGCCCAGGAAAAGAGGGGTTAAGGTCCTGCACTCCCGATGCCAGCCCACGTTAGCACCAATTGCGCCTGCCGAGCCCGGTGTTACGGCAGGTGCTGCGGTATTTGCTGCGGTCAGGACCGCCGCGCTTCGTGCTACGATGCTGTTCGGTACCCCGCCGTGCGCCCCCCGGAAGCTCCCGCAGTTCTGTCCCAACTGGAGAGAATTCTCTCGAGCGATGGATTTCAGCACAGCCGCCGCTATCCTGCGCTTCTTCGCCACGTCGTCGAGAAAACCGTAGCCGGCGAAACGGACGATCTCAAAGAACGCATCCTCGGCATCGCGGTCTTCGGCCGAGCCCCGGAGTATGACACCAGTTCCGACCCAGTGGTCCGAACCACCGCCTCTGAAGTCCGCAAGCGCCTCGAAGATTATTACTCCAAAGCCGATCACGCCGGCGAACTCAGAATTACGCTGCCGGTGGGCGCTTACGTCCCGGTTTTCCAGGCCCCACCCGCTCCCATCGTCGAAAACGCGCCGCCGGCCGGCATTCCCTGGCGCCGCTTCCGTCAGATCCTCGTTCCCGCAGCCGCGATTCTGGCGCTGGCCACCGCCGGCT
>CAZWTH010000067.1:0-10151 GCA_964636715.1 uncultured Solibacteraceae bacterium
CATCCATCCATGCGCGTCATTCTTTTCGGAGCTTCCGGCATGGTCGGCCAGGGCGTTCTTCGCGAATGCCTCCGCGACCCCGACGTCGAAACTGTCCTCCTCATCGGCCGCGGCGCAATCGCCCAGCAACATCCCAAAATCCGCCAGATCGCTCGCCCGGATCCCGGCGATCTCGCTCCGGTCCAGGACGAAGTCACCGCCTACGACGCCGCATTCTTCTGCCTCGGCGTCTCTTCCGCCGGCATGAGCGCCGCCGACTACAAGCGCATCACCTACGATCTCACCATTCGCGCCGCCCGTACGCTCGCCCAGCAGAACCCGGGCATGACGTTCATCTACGTTTCGGGCAGAGGCACCGATTCCACCGAACGCGGCCGCCTCGCCTGGGCCCGCGTCAAAGGCGCCACCGAGAATGCACTGCTCCGCATGCCCTTCAAGGCCGCCTACATGTTTCGACCGGCCGCGATCCGTCCCATGCACGGCGAAGCGCCAAAAGCCAACGCCACGCGAATCGCTCTGAAGCTTATGGGGTGGACGATTCCGCTGATTCAGGCGATAGCCCCCAGCGCCGTGACCACGACCGAACGCATGGGACGGGCGATGCTGAACGCCGCCAAACACGGCGCGCCTAAAAAAGTGCTGGAAAGCGCGGATATTAATGCGCTCGCCGCTGTCTGAGCAAAGTTATTTCTTCGCCATCTTCTGGTAGTCTTCCTGCCAGTAAGCATGGTTGCCGGGATACCCCGTCGTATCCGGCATATTCGCCAGAATGCTGCGGCGCATCGCGAGAATATCGGGCGATGGCGTCGCATCCAGCAGGTCCGCCTTTGCCGGGAATCCACCCGGCTTCACGATCAGCCCTTCCTTCTCCCAAAGCACCTTACCGTCCGCGCCGATCGCAACCGTATACAGCTCGCCCGCCTTCCACTTCGCGCCGAAGGCCGCCTGCGTCTTCGCCAGACCCAGGGTGGATTGCAGGTTCTTCGCCGTAAATCGCGGACCGGCGCTGGTCGACGCATGTTGCTTGTTGAGCACAGCCATCACGGCATCCTTGTTGCTCACCGGATCGGTATTCACCGTGACCAGCGTAAACGCGCGCAGCCGGAACATCCGCCACGTGGTTTCCATCGCGTGCAGCGAATCCGCGCAGGTCGTGCACTTTGACGACCAGAAGGTCACCAGTTCCACTTTGCCGCTGTCATTCTGCTTGAGCTTCTTCAGGGCTTCCGCGTCCACGGTGTCGAGCGTGACCGGCTCCTGCTGAATCCGCTCCATCTCCGCCTCGCGCGATTGTGATCCGGTCTGCTTCGACTTCCACTTCGTCGAGCAGCCATGCACGCGCGTATCGGTCACCGTCACCGGCTTGCCCGCCAGAAGCTCGTCCAATGCGTCGCGCGTTTCTTTCCTCTTCACCAGGTCCGGCCGCTGGTTGTTATCGATCTCGCCCTCGAACCGCAGCTTGCGTTCCTGATCGAAGATGAAGACATGCGGCGTTGCCACCACGCCAAATTTCGTCGCCGTCGCCTGCGTGTCGCCGTCGTAAAGATAGGGCCACGTGATATGGCGGTCCGCCATGCGAATCTTCATCTCCGGCAGCGAGTCTTCCAGATCCGTATATCCCAGCTCATCCAGCCGCACCGACGCCGGATCGTTGGGATTGATTGCCACCAGCTGGACTCCCCTGCCCTTGTAATCCTCATAGAGCGCCTTGATGCGGCTCTCATAGTTCTGCGATTCCGGACAGTGATTGCACTCGAAAACAATCATCAGGAACTTCGCGCCGTTCCATTCCTTCAGGCTGTGCATTTTGCCATCGGCGCCAGGAAGCGTGAAATCCGGAATGTGCGTCCCGATCTTCATGACCGGATGCTCGGTATCCGTTGAAAGCCCACCGCCGCGCGCCTGCGACCACACCGAAGTTCCGGCCAGAAGCGCCACGCCAGCCGCGACGATCACAGGAGAAGTTTTCAAGGGGTTCATGGCGACTACTATATATGCACCCAGCCCCTGAAATGTCAATCAAACAGGGCTGTAAACCACACAATCCGGCCTTACATATGATGAGTTGCCGCGCTCGCCACCGTGGAATGCCTGTGGAACGGGTTCACGCGGAACGAATAGCTCGCGAGCCAGACGTAGTCGGCGAATGCCGCGTCTCCGTGGCCTCCGGACAGCGAGTCGGGATAGCTCACCGTGCGGTTCCGATAGAGCGCCTTGCCAACCGAGAACGAGAACGAGTTGCTTTTATAGAAATACTGGAAGCCCGGCTCGATGGAAAGCGCGTAGCCGGGGCGCCGGAAGCCGAGATTGTCGCCGATCAGGTCCTTCGCCGGCACGCCTTCCCAGCGCGGTCCGAGCGTCAGTGTGAGGCCGCGAATCTTCTGCACCGGAACCGCGATTCCCGCCTGCACGAGGTACTGGTCGGAAATGGAGTAATAGGCGGTGGGCGAAGTGGGCGACGTTGTAGCATTGCGCAGATAGTTGTTCTGCTCCTGCGGCGTGGCCAGATAGCTGCCGTTGAAGTAGACCTGCGTAGCCTTCACGTTCTTGAAGGCGGTCCACTGCATGATGATGCCGTAGCCGCCGCTGCCGGGCTGGATCGAGTAGTCGTCATAGGTCGCTACCGGCGTCTTGCCGTTGCGCGAATCGGGATAGCTCACCACGCGGTCATTGCCCGTGGGAAGTTGCAGGCCGAAGGCAAGCTGCACGTTACCGCGATGGTTCTCTTTCGGATTCCAGATCCAGCCGGACACCATGAACGACGTGTCGCCGATGCCGTGCGCAAACTGCATGGCCGCCGAGTTATTCGAGTGGCGGCTGGCGCTCAGCACCGGAACGTTCGCCGACACGGCGAAGCGCGACGTCATCTGATAGGTCAGATCGATGTTTTCGAGATTGATCTTGTTCTCCACCTGCGTGCCCGCCGCGATGCGCTGCGTCTGCTCCACATCGCCGACGTAGTGGCGGAACGAAAACTGGTGGCGATAGCTCGAATTGAGTTCCAATTCGCCGGGTGTCAGATAGCCCCCTTCGCCTTCCGGCCCTCCGGCTTCGCCATTCGAGCGGGCCACCACGCAGCCCTGTGCGTGCATGAGCGGAGCTGCAATCGAACCTGCGGCGGCGGCCATCAGCAGCAGAGTGATCGTGCGTTTCATAAAACTTCTGGTACTCCCTTCATTTCGTTCGATCATAAAGGGAAAGTGAGAGCATGGACAATAGCGGGAATGTATTAGTAAGCCTTGCGGAATCATAAAGTTAATAGGAATATATTAGTGTTCGGCGGAAACAGGGCTCATGACGGAAAGCGGCCTGCGCGAGTTTATCGCGAAATGCAGACTCGGCGTTCTCGGAACGATCGGTCCGTATGCGCGCCCGCAGTCCTCACTGGTCGGAATCGCTGTTACTCAGGAACTGGAAATTCTGTTCGATACCGTGAAGAGTTCCCGCAAATACGGCAACCTGATCGCACGGCCCTGCTGTTCGTTCGCGATGGGATGGGAGGGTGAACAGACGGTTCAGTATGAAGGCCAGGCGGCGGAGTTATCGGGAACCGAGTTAGAGCGCCTGCAGCCCGTCTATTTCGAGCGCTGGCCCGAATGCCGCGCTCACCTGGCGTGGCCGGGAATCGTCTACTTCGTCGTGCGTCCGCGCTGGATTCGCTACAGCGACTATGACCGTCAGCCGCCGCTGATTCGGGAATTCGTCTTCGATCACTTGTCCAGATGAACGACCTTCGCCTCCGGCGCCGGACCGCTCTTTCCACCCGCCACCCACGCCAGCCGCTCTTCGAGTTCACTTTTCCGGATTTCACCCAGTACGCGGGCGAAGGGAACATGATCGGCATCGAGGAACAGAGTATCGGGCGCGGCGTCGCCCAGCTTCAATTTGTCCAAATCGTCGGCGGTCGCGCCGATCCAGATCGGAAAGGTGATCTGAAACTGCTGGAGGAATGAAGGAATGTTTTTCTTCGTGTCCTTGTTGTCCAGTGAAGCCCCGATGAAAACGATCCCCTTCGGCCCCCAGACTTTTTCGGCCTCCACCATCAGCGGCATTTCATCTTTGCAGGGCAGACACCAGGTAGCCCACAGGTTCACCACAACCGGTTTCCCGGCGTAGTCGCGCAGGTGGACTTTTTTCCCGTCCATTCCCGTCAGCGTCCAGTCGATGGGTTTTTCGGGCCGGGCATCTTTCGAATCAGCCGCAAAGAGAAATACAGCCGCTATGAGCGCGAGTCCGATGTGTAAGAGATGTCGCATTCAGGTGATCCGTATCTGGCGCCTTCTGATAATAGAGCACAATCATGGGGAACACGCCAGCCGCCCCCTGCCTTAGTTTGCGGTTGGCCTTTCCGCCTTTTCGATCACCATAATTGGTACATTGACTTTCGCGGTTTCCAGCCTGAGCCCGAGTGCTTCCTGTAAAGCGGTGAAGATCGTCGGCCCGGGTTCGTTGTTCTCTGGCGCCGGAAGCACCTTTCCGCCCGTGGCGCCGGTCCCGCCATCCACCGCGTCGGGAGTCCACGCCATGGAGAAATCGAACTTTCCCTGGATTTCCGTTCGGTCTTCCACCGGACGTTTCATGATGCCGGAAAGAAGCGACGCCAGATTCCCAATTGTCTGACTCGTCGCCGTCAGCGTGCGCTGGCCGGTGGCGCGGCTCCTGCCCAGCATCATGCCGGGCTCCTCGTTACCCGGCGGATGCAACTTCGGTCCGTTCTTCGCCGTGACCAGCGCATAGCCGGAGACGTCCTTCGAATCCTGGCGAATCGCCAGACCAAACCGGTCGGCCAGCATCGCCTGCATCATGCGGGCGCGGTCAGCGCCTGAAGTACCGGGCGGGAAAGTCGCAAGCACCTCATAGCGCTCCGACTCCACCCACGACGGGCCACCGGAAACCTGGTAATCCTGCAGGTCCCAACCGAATTCCACCAGATCCCGCAGGCTCTGGTTCTTCGCATTCAGACGTCCCGGCGAAAGGTTGTATCCCCCGCCCCGCGCGTCCGGCGCACTGGGTTTGATCGAGACCGCATCAAAATGCGGACCGGTTGCCGTCTGCGCCGTGGCGAGAACGGCATACGCCGCGGCAATACACAGGCCTGGGAATCGCTTCATCCACAATCAGACAGATTCTGGCGGCTTCCGTTAGCCGGCTTTGTCCGAACGGGAATTATGCTTTGGCGCCGAGAAGGGCGAGGTGTTCGGGCCCCGCTCCACGCACCGCGCGCACCGGTATCGATCGATCGAATGTAGCCAGTTGTCCCTTGTGGCCTACGGCCAGCGCCAGGAGGTACGCGTCGGTAATCTTTGAATGGCCGGCAATCCATCGAGGCTCAAATACGTCCGCATCGGTGATTGCCGCCGAGGCTTTCCAGAAATGGTGTTCCCGCGCTTCACAGAAATTCGCAAGATGATCCACCATCTCAGCAGGCGTTGAGTCCACAGTTGGATAAGCCGGATTACTCATGACGCGCACACAACCGTTCAATGTCAGCGGACAAGTAGCCCAAGCGGGCGCTTATTCGCGGAGAACCACGAATGCGCATCTTCATGGGCGGGATGAGCCGGATCCAGCAACGCAATCAGGACGTTTACGTCAAGCAAAGCAACACTCATTCGCTATCCCGGAGGCGATTGACCAGCGCCATGCTGGGCTTTGCCGCACCCTTTTTCGGAATGAATAAGGGCACTCCATTCCGGACGCGGGAAGACGCAGACGGTTCGAGAGTTTTGCGGAACGCATCGGAGACAATCTGCCCCATCGTCATTCCCCGCCTGCCCGCGAGCTCTTTGGCGATGGCGACGAGATCATCGTCGAGATCGATTCTGGTGCGCATGGCTTCAGTTTTAGCATCACGCATCAACAATATTGATGCGTGATGCAAACGAAGTCACTGGTCAGCAGAAATGCGCACCCTGCGTCTGCACAAACACCGAGTACAGACTCTGGCTGGCAATCATGAACAGCCGGTTGCGCTTGGTTCCGCCAAACGTCACATTCGCGCACTGTTCCGGCAGCCGGATCATCCCGATCCGCTCTCCCGCCGAGGTCACGATCTGCACACCCGGTTTCACGCCGCACCAGAGATTTCCATCGGTATCGCAGCGCAGGCCGTCGACCCCCACCTTCTCCCCCGTGCCGGGAACATCCAGATGGATAAAGTCCTTGCCATTCTTCAGCGTCTTGCCATCCACGTCATAGACCCGCGTGTTCAGCGGCCCGCCGGTATCGGCGATATAAATCTTCTTGTAATCCGGGCTGAAACAAACGCCGTTCGGCTGATCGGCGTCGTCCGTAACCTTCTCCACCTGCGCGGTCTTCGGGTCCACACGATACACCGCCTGCTTGAGTTCCGAAGTTGCCTTGAAAGCCTCGTAGTTTCCCTGAATCCCGTAAGTCGGATCGGTGAACCAAATGCCGCCATCCGGATGCACCACAATGTCGTTCGGCGAATTGAGCTTTTTCCCCTGATAGTGATCGGCGATCACCGTCGTGGTCCCGTTGTACTCGTAGCGCACCACGCGCCGTCCCGCATGCTCGCAGGAAAGCTGCCGGCCTTCGTTATCGAAAGTATTCCCATTGCTGTAATTCGAGGGGTTCCGGAAGACCGATACGTGCCCGTCTTCCTCGTGCCAGCGCATTTGCACGTTCGCCGGAATATCGCTCCAGACGAGATACCGCCCCACGCCGTTCCAGGACGGACCCTCCGCCCACGACGTCCCCGTATAATTCCGCCGGATCGGCGAGTTGAAGATGATGTACTTCTGGAATCGCGGATCGAGCGCCACCAGGTCCGGATCGGGATACATGATCGGAACCGCGCCGGTCCAGTCGCGCGGCGTCGCCGTTGGGCTCACCTGCTGCGCCATCACGGCCGGCGCCAGCGCCGCTCCCCCCAATGCCGCAGCCAGAAAATTCCGGCGGCTTCTGTCGATGCTCGTGTCCTGTGTGGTTTTTGACATATCAGATATGTATATCGCATCTCAAAGAGCCGTGCGCGGCAACTTCGCCTTCGCATGCTAGCCTAACGAAAGGTCTCGCTATGTCCGCCCAGATTCTGGTGCAGGGCCGCCTCGTGGGGGTAGAAGATTTTCTCCTCGCGCCGCCGGCCGATCGTGACAATCGTGCGTTCGAAGCACGCCTCACCTGGCTTTCTCAGCTCGGTGAGACGCTGCCGCGCGCCCTTCTCACGCATCTGCAACTTCCCTTGCTGCTGCTGGGCTCTTCGGGCGGCGGGCAATTTCTCACCATCCTGCCCGATCAGGATCGCGGCACGCAGGCCGGCGAATTCCTCACGCGCGTCAACACGGTCCTGAATCAGGCCACCGGCGGCAAGATACGGGTCGCGTGGAGCGCCACCGAAAATCTCGGCGACTGGACCATTGTTCGCAAACGCCTCGCCGAAGGCATGCGCGGCAATCTGCGTCCGGACGTCACCGCCGAAAACTTTTTCGATCCCTTCGCCACATTCGACGCGAATAACGATGTGATTCCGCGCAATCTGCGCGACGCCACGGCGGTCGCGTTCAGTTTCGACTTCCCCGCGCTTATCGCGCCCGCGGGCCCGGAAACCGATCCCGCTCTTCCGCGCTGGGACCTCGCGGGGCACGCGTCCACCAGCAGCATCTCCATGGCGCGGCACGCCGCGCGCAATGGCGACGTGCCCGCCACTCCAAAGGAACTCGCGCTTCGCTCAACCGGCGCAAAGCTGTGGGGCGTACTACGCGGCGAGATTGACGATTTCACTACGCGCATCCGCCGCGCCGCCAGCGTCGAAGACCACGTCAGCCTTTCGATGACTTATCAGCAGTTCCTGGCCGGCGAAATCGAACTGCTCTGCTCGCAGGGCGATTACTTCCGCCGCGTCACCGTGCTTGAAGCAGGCAATGCCGATTTCGCGCTTTTCGGTTCCTGGGACGCCCTCGCCGGATTCGCTCGCGAGCTCGAACGCGTCTTCGCGCGCTTCGCCGATGAGAACCTGAAAGACCTGCCGGGCGCGGAAGCCAAGACGATGACGATGGCCCTGACCCTCGCCGAGCCGGCCACGCCGCTTGCGCGCGCATGGGAAGCGAGCGCCCGCGATCTCGCCGTCGCCAAATCGAGCGACAAGGATTGCTTCTACATCCTCGATCACGTTCTCGAGTGGAAGCAATGGAAAGACGCTTCCGAGCTGAAAGATACCCTCGTGCAGCTCAACGACGAATTCCGCGGCGGCAGCCGATTTCTCGCGCAGCTTCGCAACCTCTACCGCAAAGTGGAATCGACCGACCCCGATAACACGGGCGACGAACGGCTGATGGCCCGCGCCGCGCGCTTCCAGCGCCGTTTCTCGGGCGTTGCCAATCGCCGCGAGCGCGAGTTCCACAAACTGCGCGCCAACCTAATGAAGGAAATGACCGGCCGCCGTTCGCGCGGCAAACTAAGATTGAAACCGGAAGGCCTTGTTGCGCTCGAATGGGCGCGCCTTCTCGAAGACTAACGGAGCAAATTTATGGCAGACGAAGAGTCCACCAAACCGTCCGTATCGGATCTCGCCGCGCAACTGGCGTCCCAGATGGCCAACAAGCCGCTGACGCCTGCCGCGGGTTCTGTGCCACAGTCCGGCCAACCCGAACGGGAGCAGCGTCCCCCGCGTGAAAATCGACCGCCGCGGGAAGGCCGGCCTCCCCGCGAGGGAGGACGACCGGAAGGCAAACCTCAGGGCGACCGCGGTGGACGGCCCGAAGGCAGGCCGCAAGGCGAGCGCGGCGGACGTCCCGAAGGCCGTCCCGGCGGCGATCGCGGTCCACGCCCCGGCGGTGGACGCGACTTCCGCGATTTCCAGGACATCGATCTCGACAAGCTGATCAACGACAGCCTGTATCTCGATAACCAGGCGCACGCCGTCGTCGTGCGCATCCGCGATATGGATTCCGGCACGCGCAGCACGCTTCGCCGCCTCTATAATTCGGTGCGCCGCGCTACCCGCGCGCCGGAAGGCGAACGCCAGCACGAATTCGTCATGCTGCGCGCGCGGCTGGCCTACACCATCGCGCGTCACGGCCTGCGCAGTCTCGATCAGATCGAGCGTCTGCTGCTGCAGGTCACGCGTAAGAATGAAGCGCGCGGCTACGAGCGATTTCGCGATCTCTTTGAAGCCATCGTTGCTTATAACGAATAAAGGATTTCGACCATGAGTGCGCACACCACACAGACAGAACTGAAGCTGATCGGCAAGCTCATCCTCGAAGGCGAAATGGCCTGTGAGAGTGGTCTGCACGTCGGCGCGGGAAAAGGATCGCTCGAAATCGGCGGCGCCGATAATCCGGTCGTCAAAGATGCCCAGGGACGCCCCTACGTGCCCGGCAGTTCGATTCGCGGGCGCATCCGCTCGCTGCTCGAACAGGCCACCGGCATGGCCGTGCCCTCCGAGCTCGTCTACATCTCGAAGCGCAAGGGCCAGGAAGTTCGCATCCACCAGAGCGACCGGCCGGACGATGAAATCTGCCTGCTCTTCGGACGCAGCCCCGGCCGCATGGAAAAGGCCGCCGGCGGCGATGAAGCCGGTTCGCAGGCCTCGCCCGCGCGTCTCAGCGTGTTCGACGCGCCGCTCATTCAGGGCAGCATCACGGCCCAGATGCGCGAGAATCTCGACGACGAACTGACCGAAGTGAAGAGCGAGAACGCCATCGATCGCATCACGTCGCAGGCGAATCCGCGCACGCTCGAGCGCGTGCCCGCCGGAGCTCGTTTCAAAATCCGCATGGTGGTGGACCTGCTTTGCGCGGAAGACGCCGTGCTCCCTGCCCTTCTTATTCAGGGTCTCAGCCTGCTCGAAGACGATACGCTCGGCGGCGGCGGATCCCGCGGTAATGGACGCGTCCGCTTCGACAATCTGAAGCTCACCTGGCGCAGCCGCGATTACTACGCGAGCGGAGCCGAAGAGCGCGAGATCGCATCGGGCGCCGATGTGGCCGGATTGCGCGCGAAGCTGGCGGAGGTAAGCGGCGAACTCGTCGCCGCCTGACATGGCTCTGACCGAAGTCAGATTGCGGCCCACCACGCCCTGGCGTGTGGGACATGGCGCGGGCGACCGCGAACGGGTGGACGTCGTCTATCACAGCGATGCGCTCTACTCGGCGCTCACCCACGCCATGAAAGCCCTTGGCTGGCTT
>CAZWTH010000068.1:0-4755 GCA_964636715.1 uncultured Solibacteraceae bacterium
AGATGAGATCTCCCAACGAAAGTTTGAAGAGCACTGGAAGACTACCAGTTTGATAGGACAGGTGTGTAAGCGCAGTAATGCGTTGAGCTGACTGTTACTAATTGCTCGTTCGGCTTGACCATAAAATTTATTTTTAACGCAACATGCCGATGGATTCGGCTTGCGCCGCAGTGATTCAAGTGGCCCGTCAAATATCAGCGAAGATCCGCTGCGAAGCGGATCTTTGAAAAAGATCATAACCAGATCTGTCTGCGCCCTGTGCGAATCGCCGGGCCGGACAAACGAGTCTGGGTGACCATAGCGAGAGGGATCCACCCGTTCCCATCCCGAACACGGAAGTTAAGCCTCTCAGCCCCGATTGTACTGCACGCGCAGGTGTGTGGGAGACCAGGAAGTCGCCCGGTTAATTCTGAAAAGCCCAGCCAGAAATGGCTGGGCTTTTTGCTGTTTGCGGCGTGCGATATACTTGTATAGCAATGCTTGCCATCCGCCTCCCCGAGGAACTGGAACAGCGTTTGGACGCTCTCGCCCACCGTACCGGCCGGACAAAGACATTCTATGCGCGGGAAGCAATCATGGAACATCTGAAGGACCTGGAAAGCAAACATCAGACTCCGGAGCCTCGAGTTTCGAATCCGCCCCGCTATTCCGTAGGGTCTCCGTCCTTCATTTCCCGCTGGAAGGGCCGGTTCCGGCCTGCGTCGAGGAGCGATGAACGCTATCAGTCGCTGGCGAAAAAATACCTTTGACCATTCTGCTCGATACCGATGTTCTGATTGATGTCGCTCTCGACCGTGAGCCGCACGTTGCCGCGAGCGCCGCGCTGCTGGAAGCTGTCGAACGCGGAGACGCGTCCGGCTTCATCGCCTGGCACTCCCTCTCGAATTTTCACGATCTCCTGCGACCCCACCAGGGCGCCGCCGGGGCAAAAGAATTTCTGCTGGATTTGCTTCATTTTGTCGGCGTCGCGCAGACCTCGACCGCCAGTGCGGCCTATGCGGCCGGTCTGCCGATGCAAGATTTCGAAGACGCTCTGCAGGTCGCCGCGGCGGCGGCCTGTGGCGCCGACGTAATCGCGACTCGCAATGTACGGGACTATGCCGGATCGCCTGTTAAGGCCGAGATTCCGGCCGAGGTTCTGCGGAGAATTCTCTGATATGTCGACTGCCGCTCAACTTTCAGAAGACGATCTCGCGTTCCAGTCCACCGTACTGAAATTCGCCCGCGAACGCATTGCGCCTCACGTGCGCGCGATGGACGAATCCTCGGTCTTCCGCAAAGACCTGCTTCATGAAATGTTCGAGCTGGGCCTCATGGGGATTGAGATTCCGGAGGAATTCGGCGGTCAGGAGGGAACTTTCTTTCAATCCGTTCTTGCGGTCGAGGCCCTGGCGACTGTCGATCCTTCCGCGGCGGTCATCGTTGATGTACAGAACACCATTGCCAATAACATTCTTCTCCGCTGGGGCGCGGCCGAACAGAAGCGGCGCTATCTGCCGCGTCTCGCCGCGGATACCGTCGCGTCATTCGCTCTCTCCGAGGCCGGCGCCGGTTCCGACGCGTTCGCCCTCACTACCCGCGCCGTCCAGGATGGCGGCCACTTCCGCCTCACCGGCCGCAAACTCTGGATCACCAACGCTGCTGAGGCCGGCCTCTTCTTCCTCTTCGCCAACGCCGCCCCCGATCAGGGCCATCGCGGTATCACCTGCTTTGTCATCGAACGCAATACTCCCGGCTTCAAAGTCGGACGCAAAGAAGACAAGCTCGGCATCCGCGCCTCCTCCACCTGCGAACTCCTGCTCGACGACTGCCGCGTTCCCGCCGAAAACGTGGTCGGCGAAATCGGCAAGGGCTATAAGATCGCGATCGAAACGCTGAATGAAGGACGCATCGCCATCGGCGGCCAGATGACAGGACTGGCGCAGGGCGCACTCGACCACGCCATCGGCTACGCGAAAGAACGCCGTCAGTTCGGGAAGCCGATCGCCGATTTCCAGGCCGTGCAGTTTACGCTGGCCGAAATGGCGACCGACGTCGAAGCCGCTCGACAACTCGTCTACAACGCCGCGCGCCTGCGTGACGCCGGCCTGCCTTTCGTCAAAGAGGCCGCCATGGCGAAGCTGTTCGCCTCGCAGGTCGCCGAAACCGTCGCCTCACGCGCCGTCGAAGTCTTCGGCGGCGTCGGCTTTACGAAGGATTATCCCGTCGAAAAGCTCTACCGCGATGCGAAAATCGGCCGCATCTATGAAGGCACGAGCAACATGCAGAAACTGGCGATCGCGAAGGAACTTCTTCGCTAGTTGGCGGAGGGCTGTTCCACATGATCGATCACCAGCACCCGAACCGGCGCTTTCCGCGCTTTCAGTTGCAGACCGAGCTCGCTTCGCAGAGCACCGAAGATATCTGAGCCGTCGGGCGTCCATTGAAGACGGAAATCGAACCGTCCTTCGATACCCGTTCGATCCACTACGGGACGATCGAGACCCCCATTCAGCAGCGACGCCAGTTCGGCCAGCGAGGCATTCGAGCCCGACAATTCACCTGCTCCGAAGCCTGTCGATTCCTCATCATCCTCTTTCGCCTCCCGCAGTTTCACTCTGCCTTTCGGGGCAATGAGCGCGTAGACAGGAAGAACTCGTTCCTCCCAATGAAATCGAAACTGAAATCGATCCGCCAATACCTGCCGCAGCAACGTGGCCCATTCCTTTTGGGCAGCGGGCTTCGTGCTCTTTATCTGCACAGTCCAAGGCGTGGCGGCGAAGCTTTCCGGGATGCCGATTACCTGATTGTCGCGGATATCGAACGCCTGCAGAACCAACAATCGAAGAGGACAATTGGCGAGACTCAGTTCCAGCGGCGTCGAATGGTCCTGGAGCGTTTTCCCCGGTATGCCCGGCTTGATTGATGTGACCTCGATCTGTGGCGGTTGGCCGCTGAGCATCCCAACAAGCAATGCAGCCGCGAGAACCGTTCCTGTAAACATTCGCCGCAAATCAAAACTCGCTGTGCTTCCGCCGTTGAGCAACGGCCCACGGATCGAGGTCGCTGCCCCGCGTCGCGAGCTCCGCGCTCGGATGCTGCTCCGGAAAACTCCGAGCGTGGAAACTCCGCGGCTCACTACCTGGCCATCCACAATGTGGCTCACGTACAGACAGTACGTTTCGCCACCAGACTTCGTTACGGAAATGACCGCTCCCGTGGCCTCGAGCTCCGTGCCGTGGCGGCGACGGAAAATCGATCTCCAGGATGAGGCGTTGTTTTCGGATCGCGCATTGTAGTCCCCTCAATGCGTCATCGCATAAATAATGTAGTCGATCCCATACCGGTATGCGAGCTCCGTCATCTTCTCCGGATACTCCGGGACGTCAGCGAACTCCCACGCGTCTCCGACGTCGGTGTTGTAGTTCACCGCCACCACCATCCGGCCTTTATCGTCCGCGATTGAAAACCACATCGGCTCCGTGCCCGCCGGCTGGATCGGCTGCACCACGCCGCCCGGCCCCAGCCGCAAATGCCGCGAGCCCGGGATCCAGACGCGATCCTTGTCCTGAATGTCATAGAGGACATGCATCGCGGAGTCCGTCTCCGCCAGTTCCGTGATTGGATGACCCGGCAGCGTCCTCGCCATGGTCTGCTCGAACACCGGCCACGAATCCGGGTCCTGGCTCCAGAAATCATCCACCACCAGGAACCCGCCGCGCGTCAGATATTCCCGCAGCCGCGCCACTTCCGCATTGCTCAGATCCCACCAGCCGACCTGGGTCGCGTAAATCCACGGCTCGTCGAAAATCTTGTCGTCCATCAGGCTCACGTGGAGCGGTTCGCCTACGCTCAGCCGCGTCAGACGACGGACGCCTTCGGAGAAGTGATAATCGGCGTCCGGCCAGTCGACAATCCACCAGCCATTGCCCCGCGCATCGCGCGACGCAAACCCGAACCCGCGATGGTGGCTCGGCAGGTCTGTATATTCCATCCGGATAAAGTGGAATTCGCCCAGGGCCGGGAACGTCGGCAGAGGACCGCTCGGCCCGGCAATTCCGCCGAATCTGCCGAATCCGCCCCCAAAACCACCTCCACGGCGGCCCCGCTGCGCCATGGCAGTGACGGCCAGCGCCAGCAGTAAAACCGCCAGTCCGATCCGAGTGCGCGCGCCGGTCACCGCCACCTATTTTAGTCCCGCCGCCCGAACTTGCTAAAATGGTTCTTCCCCCCATGAAAGCTGGCGTCATTGTTTTTCCCGGCAGCAACTGCGATCACGACGCATGGTACGCCGTCAACGAAAACCTGCACGGCCGCGCCGAGTTCATCTGGCATGACTCGCCGAAGCTCGGTGACGTGGACGCCGTCATCCTCCCCGGCGGTTTTTCGTACGGCGATTATCTCCGCTGTGGCGCCATCGCGCGCTTTTCGCCGGTCATGCAGGCGATAAAGAAGTTCGCCGCGGATGGCGGCCTGGTGCTCGGCATCTGCAACGGCTTTCAGATCCTCGTCGAAGCCGGACTTCTACCCGGCGCTCTGCTCCGCAATCAGGAGCTCCGGTTCATCTGCCGCGAAGTAAAGCTCCGCACCGAAACCACCGCGTCGGCGTTTACTTCGAAGCTCACGAAGGGGCAGATCCTGCGGATTCCCATCGCCCACGGCGAAGGCCAGTATTTCGCGGATGAGCGCACGCTCGATCAGCTCGAAGCCGAAGATCGCGTGGCCTTCCGCTACGTGGAAAATCCCAACGGCTCCGCCCGCGATATCGCCGGCATT
>CAZWTH010000069.1:0-6590 GCA_964636715.1 uncultured Solibacteraceae bacterium
CGTCACCGTCGTGATCCTCGCCAACCGGCGCTATCGCATTCTGGATATTGAAATGAAGCGCACGGGCGCGGGCCCCGTGGGTCCGCTTGCCGATCGCATGCTGGCGCTCTCCACTCCGGAGCCCGATTGGGTGAAGCTATCCGAAGGTTTGGGCGTCCGCGCCGCGCGCGCCGCCACAGCGGACGAATTCATCCGCGAGTTCCGCGCCGCCATGCGCGATCCGGGGCCGGTTCTGATTGAAGCCGTTCTGGATTAATTAACCGCGCTGCCTGCGGCGCAGCAGAACTCCCGACAAGCCGAACCCAATCGACACGAGCCCGATCGAGGAAGGCTCGGGAGCAAAGTCGATGTTGACGTCGGCTGCCGGGCTGGCCGCCGAAATCTGTTGCCCGTAGCCTGTCAGATGGTATCCAATAGCGTCGAGCATCGCGACCTCCACGCCGCCGTCATTCGTCAGATCCCTGCCGCGCCTGTTCACGCCGGCGGCCCAGGCGTTGCAACCGATGGAATCCTGAACGTGCTGGCATTGCGTTGACAGATCGCCGTAGTCGTCACCGATCGGGGATGTGGACATACCGGCGATACCGGTGGCGCCTCCGTCAGTCGAGAAATACGGCGATTTGGGGAGGAATGTGACTTTTCCCAGCGCGTCGATGGAGAATCCCCGCTGTCCCGGCGCTACATAGCGGAACAGATCGGCCGCGCTGACACCCCAGAATCCGTTATCGCACCAACTCGCCATTTTCAGAGTACCCGCCTGGACGCACGACCCTGTACCGAGGACCTCATCCGTTTCGTGCTGCACGACAGTGAAAAAGTCGTATTTGCCGTTCGAGCTCCCGTCTGAGTCGCTGAAATCGAACTGATTGCTGGCGTTAGAAAGCGTGATAATGCCGTTGAAACAGGTCGAAATCCCAGCCAGGCACTGCAGTCTGGGGGCGTAGGTTCCGGAAAACCCGAGGGCGGCGTCGAGCGCGCTCGTCAGCGAGACCTGATACCCGGAATTGATTGGATTGGAGAAGAGACCGGCCACGCCAGGAGGAGGCTCCGGCAGCGACGCGACCGCCGAAGCGTCAGCCGCTCCATGGATGCTGGCCTTCAGGGCATTATAATAATCCGCGTAATACACGGTGGTGTAGTACTCCTCGTTGTGGGCGAGGACGTTATTCCCAAGGGATCCCATCGTAATGTAGATGTTTGCCGAGGCGTTGGTGAAAATGCTGGCATACTCCGTTCCCAGCGTATGGTTCAACTGGTCGCAGAGGGCAGCGCCGATACTCGGGTCGCATGTATAGTTGACCGGATGGGTATCGCCTGGGGGAGGATACGTAACCGAACCAGCAGTGGCGGGCAGAACGGACAATCCAAGGGCCACGATCAGCCCGAAACCTTTTTTTTGCAACAATCCTCCGCAGTCGCGACTGCTGCGCGCAGAGCATCGCGAGACCAACTCACGCAAGTTTAGCAGCAAAAGCGCGGAAGATAACGTTGTTCGACCCGTAGATGTACAACAAAAGTACCCAAGGCCTTACTAGTACCGAAAACTCGCAGTGGTACTCCTCTGCGCCCTAACGATCCGCTCCGTTCCGGTTGCGTTTTTGTCACGCGCCGGGCTTTGTTCACATCTGCCATGGCCCTCTTTTGCTAAACTGACTCACGGTAAGTCATCGATGCCCTCGGCAACCAATCGCGACCTGACCACCACGCTTGTGGCAGGTCTGAAACAAATGATTCTGGACGGCGATCTTCATCACGGCGCCAAGCTGCCGCCGGAACGCGATCTGGCGAAGCGCTTCAGCGTGAATCGCGCGTCGGTTCGCCAGGCGCTGAAGGCGCTCGAAGTCATGGGCGTGGTCCGTCAGCGAGTGGGCGACGGCACGTACCTGACGCAGGACGCTTCCACCACGCTGAGCGCGCCGCTCGATTTCCTGCTCCTCGTCGACGGCATCACCTTCAGCGAACTATACGAAGCGCGCCGCATCTTCGAGCCGGAACTCGCCGCGCGGGCCGCCAGGCGTCACACCGCCGATGAGCTTTTGCAGCTCGAAGAGTCGGTGACGGACATGAAGCGCCATTTCGAATCCGGATCTCTGGCGGATGTGGCCACGTGCGACCAGCGCTTTCACCGGATTATCTGGGAGATGGCGGGCAACCGGGTTTGCCTCCGCATGTTCGTTCCCCTGCACCGCACCATGACCGACAGCTTCGCGGTGAGCTGGTCCATCCACGATTATTCGAATGCGATCAGTTCCCACGCCGGTATTCTTCAGGCAATTCGCGCCCAGGACCCCGAGGCCGCGCGGCGCAGTATGCTCGAACATCTCGACCGCGCGGAATCCATCCACCTGAGCCATGCGCGGCAAACAGTGGTTCCGGCCTGAAATGTTTCACCCTGAAACATTTCGGAGTGATTTTTCGGCTATTTAGCCGGGAATTTCCGCAAATCATGCATTCCGGTGTAGCCTTTCAGGTGTGCGGAGTGCCCTCCTCTATATAGCCATCGCGCTGATTGCCTTGTTGAACGGCGCGCGCCCTGCGCCGGCAGCGCAAAAATCAGCCCCAAAAACGGATACCGACCGGGAAATCGAAAAAAAAATTCAGACAAAACTGGCGAAATCCAAACTGGCGGCCGACCATTTTACGGTTTCCGTTTCGCACGGCGTCGCGACGATCGAGGGGACTACCGATGTGGCTCAGCACAAAGGCGTCATGACCCGCATGGTGAAAGCCGCGGGGGCCACGGCGGTGAGCAATAATATCCGGGTGTCTGCAGCCGGTAAGGCAAAAGCTACCGAAGCGTTTGCAAAAGCCCGGTCAAAACCGCAGAGTGTTCCAGTTCGCGCCGGTTCGTCAAAATCGACGCAACTGCCTCACGCTCAAGTACTTCCAGCCAATTCCAGCCACTAAAGCGAGAGCTGTGTAATAGAACTCACAACTCAACATATGCGTAAGTTTTATCTGTCACATTGGCTGTCTGGTTCCGGCTTGCCGTTCAAGCTACCCGCCGTTTGGCGGACGGCTTTACAAACCATTGAATTTGCGCCATTACCTGGTTATATTCCTACCGATTACTGCCTTGAGTAAGGAAAAGCCTGAGCCCTACCCTGTGACAGAAATGATTGGAAAGTGTCAATTTGTCGCTCGAAAATTGATTCTACGGTACCATCAGGTACTAGAACCAACGACTTCAATTTGCTCAGTACGATGGCACCCAGTTTGCATAAGATAGTAGCGTAATGGTCAAGTCTACCCAAGCCCGATTATTGTCAAATGCCGTACTGGTCACGATGTTGACTGGTGCTTGCGCGTTCGCCGGCTCCGTTGCGCCGGATCTGAACGCACTCAGCCCGAACACCGTGGTCCAGGTGATTGTCGGGCTCAATGGCTCGCAGGCGCCGTCGCAGCAGAACATGGGAGGCGTCGTGCAGTTGTCGCAGATGCCCAACGCGATCGTCGCGCAGACGACCGCCGCATCGGCAATTGCGCTCAGCAACGATCCCGCGGTCAACCACGTTTCCGTCAACCACGTGATGGTGGGCAGCAGTTCGCCGGTATACGATTTCACGCCTCAGACCCTGCAGCCGGCTGCGGCCGCTTATGCGGGCACGGTCACAAGCGGGACATTCGGAAGCGGCATCGGAATCGCCGTGATCGATAGCGGCATCAACACCTCGAACCCGGATCTGATGGGAACCGGATTTACCGGCCGCGCAGCGAATCTGGCCTCGCGCGTTTCCTACTCGCAGAGCTTTATCCCCTACGAAACCACGACGCAGGATCTCTACGGTCACGGCACCCACGTGGCGGGCATCATCACCGGGGACGGCACGAACAGCTACGGAGCTGCCTTTTACAACAACATCCACGGCATCGCGCCCGGAGCTCACCTGATCAATCTCAAGGTCATCGACCAGTGGGGCGTTTCGACGGACGCCGAAGTGATTCAGGCGATCCAGACGGCCATCGCCCTGAAGAACAATTTCAACATCAAGGTCATCAATCTGTCGCTTGGCCGCCCGGCTTTCGAACCCTACACGATTGACCCGCTCGATCAGGCTGTGGAGCAGGCGTGGGCTGCGGGCATTACGGTCGTGGTTGCGGCCGGCAACGGTGGCCGCGCGGCGGCCGATTCGATTACGCAGGGCTATGGCACGATCTCGGTCCCGGGCAACGATCCGCTGGCGATCACTGTCGGCGCAATGAACACGATGGGGACAGCGTCCCGCGCGGACGACATCATGACTTCGTACAGCGCGAAGGGCCCCACGGAAGGCGATTCCGTTGTGAAGCCCGACCTGGTCGCTCCCGGCAATCTGATCTTCTCGATCCGCGTTCCCGGCTCCACGCTGGACACGGCTGAGCCGAGCGATATTGCTCCGCTGTCGTCTTACATCACGACGCCCGCCGGACAGGCAAACAACTATTTCGTCATGAGCGGCACCAGCATGGCGGCCGCCGCGACCAGCGGCGCAGTCGCTTCCCTGCTCAGCACGCCGGCGAACCAGAACCTCACGCCCGATCAGGTGAAGGCTCGCCTGATGCTGACGGCCACCAAGAATTTCGCGCCGTCCACGGTCATTACCGATACGACCACGAACCAGACGTTCACGGTTCAGAACGACATCTTCACGGTCGGCGCCGGTTATCTGAATCTCGACGCAGCGATCGCCAGCACGGATACCATTCCGGCCGGCGCGAGCGCCGCTTCGCCGATCGCTCAGCCGGACGGCACGTTCGATGCGAACGGCAACGCGAACATCATCCTGGTGAACGACCAGTCGGCCGTCTGGGGCAGCTCTGCGGTCTGGGGTTCCTCCGCTGTGTGGGGCTCTTCGGCAGTCTGGGGCTCGTCCGTTTGGCAGGCCGGGGCTTCGGCCGTGTGGGGCAGCTCGGCGGTTTGGGGTTCGTCAGCCGTGTGGGGCAGCTCAGCGGTTTGGGGTTCCTCCGCTGTCTGGGGCAGCTCGGCGGTTTGGGGTTCCTCCGCAGTCTGGGGCAGCTCAGCGGTTTGGGGTTCGTCAGCCGTGTGGGGCAGCTCAGCGGTTTGGGGTTCCTCCGCAGTCTGGGGCAGCTCGGCGGTTTGGGGTTCCTCCGCCGTCTGGGGCAGCTCAGCTGTTTGGGGTTCCTCGGCAGTCTGGGGCAGCTCGGCGGTCTGGGGCAGCGGCACGATCTACGCTGACTCGGCGGTTTGGGGCAGCCTGCTGGATGGCGACCGGTAAGAACCGGTCAGATCCCGAAATAGCAAAACGCGGCGGTTCGAAAGAACCGCCGCGTTTTTTGTGTTCGTTTGAAAAAGAAAACCCGGGATTTTAAGCAGCCTGACGGCGCCGCCGCAGAGCGACTACGCCCGCGGCTCCCGCCGCGAGGATACCGAGAGCCATGGTCCCCGGTTCCGGCGTAGCGGTGGTACTGCCGCGATCACCGGCGTCGATCCGCGCACCGGCTGTTGTTTCGTATCCATACGCAAGGGCTTCGAGAACGCCGCGCGAGGTCTGGGGATCTAATGAAAATTCCAGCTTCAGCCAACCGTAGTGAACATTTCCGGCTCCCTGATCGAGGGTAAAACCGAGATATCCGGGCGCGCCGGGAAGGAACCGTCCGACACTGCTGGAGGGGAAGACGGCCCGTGCGATGCGGGCTCCGGAAGCCGCCAAAACCCCGGCGGCGCTTGAGATGTGCGAGCCGGCAGCGAAGTTTCTCGCGTACTGGCCAACGGACCCCGTTTCGAAAATCTTCAGAGGCAGAATGCCTTCCGCCGAGAAATTCGTGTAGTGTCCGTAGTAGCCGACGCCGGATTTTGCCTTGATGTTGATCTCGCCCAGCCCGAACACGAGGCCTTTGATCGAAGAGGCGCCGCTCGCAAGAGGCCGAACAGACGCGCCGCCATTCGGACCGCCGCCCGAATATGTGCCCGAAATGATACTTGCCGACGCGCTCGTGGTCATCGCCAGGGCTGAACCGGCGGCGGCCGCATAGACCGGCCAGTTCCCTGTCCGGCTGCGAAGCCTGCGCGCGGCAGCGGCTACTTTGGCTCCAGCCGAATAGCCGCTCAGGCGGGAATCCAGCGCTTCGCGCCGGGCGCCCGATTTTTCTGAACTGTTTGTACGCACCTTTCCTCGATTCCGAGCCGCAGTTCGGACCCAGGAATCATAGTAAGGCGGGATTATACCGAATTACAATAAGCAAACCGTGAAAACGGTACCGGTACGCCGTGTCAACTTCAGTAGTATACCCTCGGGTTATGCATTCTGCCTAAGTTGAGTGCCATCAATCACTAAGCGCAGGAGCGCGAGGACTGGAACACTAAGAAAAACGCCCGCCACGCCGGCAATTTCCGCGCCGGCGAGAACCCCGAATACAACCAGCATTGGGTGTAATTCCACGCCGCTTCCCATTAATTTCGGGCTAATAAAATAGTCCTGAATCAATCGGAATATTCCCAGAAAGACGACGACCCAGAGCACATGTCCGTAACCGCTGAGGGCGCTTACGGAGATGATCACGATCGCCGCGGTCAGCGGCCCGAGCAGCGGCACGAATTCGCAGAGAAAAGCGATTGTGGAAAGCAGCAGGGCGGATGGCACGCCCATCGC
>CAZWTH010000070.1:0-16579 GCA_964636715.1 uncultured Solibacteraceae bacterium
TATCGCTGGGCGGATCCCGGCAGGGCAGCGAGGCACAGCAACGCGGCCGAAAGCGTGAGTGTCTGAAATCGATAAGGAATCATTGTTGTTATTGCGCGCCCGCTCTGCCGGCGCCGCGTCCGCCGCGGCCACTGCCTCCACGTCCCCCACGACCGGCCCGGGCAGGGGGAACATAAAGCGGGATCAGCTCATCGGCAGGCTTCTTCGCGGCCCATGCAATGCCGCGCAGCAGGGTGGGCTGGATTTGCGGATTCGAGAAGCTGGTGTAGTAGTGGCCCTGCATCCACACGAAGGCGCGGGCAGGCTGTCCGCCGGGAACGGTGTGCTCGTACGTCCACATCTGCGGTACGACTTCGCCTTTGTGGTCGCCGCCCGGAATGACGGTCGTGACCAGTGCGTGAACGCCGGGATTACTTGCCCAGGTGATGGAGAAAAAGGACTCGTCGGTGATCGTCATGTCGGTCATGTCTTTGACAATCGGGTTGTCTTTGTCGACAACGGTGTAGTGGAGTTCGCCCTGGCTAAAATTGACTTCACCGTGCTTCTTGGCTCCACCCGTGATCGTTGCGAAGTAAGCCGGGTCGGGTCCACAGAGGGAATCGTGGATGCTGACGAATCCACCGCCGCGCCTGATGTAGGCATTCAGGGCTGACTTTTCGGCGTCCGACATATAGCCGGCATCGCCCTTGTAGAGCACAACGACGTCGGTATGCTCCAGGTCCTCCGCGCTCGGAGCGCGCAGAGCCCCTTCGACCACCGCTCCGTGTTGAGTCAGGAGTTTGCTCCAGTCGGCGAGAAACTGCGGGTAATCGTGGGCCCCTTCCCCGTGGGATTTCAGCCCTGCCCATATGAAAACATGCAAACCTTTCGGATTCTGGCCCTGCGGGGTCAGATTCCCGGGCACAGCTTCCTGAGCCCCTGCCTGAGGTTGCGCCAGCGTGGCCACGGCGACTAATAAAAAGACGGCGCCGAGCGCGCCTTTCAGGATTCTGTTTGTCATGTTGATTCCTTAGCTGTCTATGTTAGCGGAAAAGAACGCCCGGGAGTACAATTCCCACATGTTTGCTTCCCCTCAGGCCCGACTGGCCTTTTTCCTGATCGCCTGCGCCACGGCGAATGCGGCGGCGGGGCCGGAACTGACGCTCGATATCCGCGATTACGTGACGATGCCGATGACGGGCAAAGTCAACGGGACGGGACAGATCATGGGGCTGCTGGCGCGTGAGAATTTCATGCGGGAGGAGCCGGGACCGAACGCGAAAAAGCGGTTTTTCGTGAACGACCTGAATGGGCCGCTTTACATTCTGGATAAGCAGAGCGGGAAGTTCACGACGTATCTGAATTTCAACGGGCGCAATGGGCAGACGGGTTTGTTTGCGCGGCTGCCGACGGAATCGGGGTTTGCGAACGGATTTATCTGCTTCACGTTCGATCCGGATTACGCGCATAACGGGAAGTTCTACACGATCCATCTGGAGGATTTTTCAGCGCCGGGGTCAGAGATGCCGGATGGCAAAAGTTTTCCGGGGCTGAAGCTGGATGGTTACGAGACGACGCCCGCGATTGTGCCGCCGGGCGCGGCGACGCGCGAGGCGGTTCTGATCGAGTGGACGGATACGAATACCGCCGATGAGGTTTTCGAAGGGACGGCGCGCGAGATCCTGCGAGTGCGGCTGACCGGGCAGATCCATCCGATGGGGGACATGATTTTCAACCCGACCGCGAAGCCGGGCGATGCGGATTGGCGGGTGATGTATATCGCGTGCGGAGACGGCGGGTCGGGCGAAAGGAAGGAGCCGGAATCGCGGTCGATCCCGCAGCGGCTCGATCAGATTCCGGGCAAGATTCTGCGCATTATTCCGGATCTGAATGTCCGGAAGGATTCGAGCACGCTCAGCCAGAATGGGCGGTACCGGATTCCGAATGACAACCCATTCGTTTCGGCGGCGATGCGGAAGGCGGGGGTGCGCGGCGAGATCTGGGCGTACGGGCTGCGCAATCCCGCGCGGCTGACGTGGGATGTGGATCCGGCGAACCCGAAGGACAATCATCTGATTGCGGATGTGATTGGGCTGAACACGTGGGAGATGGTGGATTTTATTCATAAGGGCGCGAATTACGGCTATTCGCGGCGTGAGGGGAATCAGGCGCTGGAGCTGACGAACAAGACCGCGGATTTGCCGGCGGAGGACAGGATTCCGGTGATGCTGAATGCGACTGACACCGATGGGACGGTGACGCCGACCTATCCGGTAATCATTTATCCGCATGAAGCGGGCGGCGGGGATGCGATGTCGAGCGGGTACGTGTATCACGGGAAGGCGTTCCCGGCGCTGCGCGGGAAGTATGTTTTTGGGGACCTTTCGACCGGCAATGTGTGGTGGGCGGATTACAAAGAGATGCTGGCGGCGGATGACGGGAAGCCGGGGACGATGGCGGCGATGCATCCAATGAAGATTCGATGGGCAGGGGAGGTTTACGGCTCGATGGCCCCGATTACGGAATCGGCTTATCATTCGCGCGGCGGGACGGCGAAGGGTTTGCCGGGATTCGCGAAGGTGCCGAATGGCGGGCGCGCGGATATTCATTTCTGGGAGGACGCGGAGGGCGATCTCTACATAATGAGCAAGAGCGATGGGATGATTCGGCAGGTTATCGGTGTGACGGCCGGGAAATGATAACGCGGCGGCAATCAGTCGGGTGGATGGCGCTGGCTCCGGCGCTGCTGGCGGCTTCGAAGATTCGTTTGGTGGTGTTCGATGTGGGAGGCACGATCATTCAGGATCGCGGCGATGTGCCGGAGGCGTTTCAGGGCGCGTTTGAAAAGCGCGGGATTACGATTACGGCGGAAGAGATCGCGAAGGTGCGCGGGGCGTCGAAGCGTGAGGTAGTGCGGCGGTTTGCGGCGGAACGTTCGAAGGCGAAGGGCGCGGAGCTGGATGCGCTGGCGGCGGCGATCTACGCCGATTTCAATGCGCGGACGATTGAGGCGTATCGGGCGGTTCCTCCGATTGAGGGTGCGGAAGCGGCGTTTCGGAAGTTGCGGGCGCAGGGCATTCTGCTGGCGGCTTCGACTGGTTTTGGACGGGAGATCGCCGCGTCGATTTTTCAGCGGCTCGGGTGGGAGAAATACTTCGCGACGGTCGTTACGGGCGATGACGTGAGCGAAGGGCGTCCGGCGCCTTACATGATCTTTCGCGCGATGGAAGCAGCGAAGATGACGAGCGTGGCGGATGTGATGGCGGTGGGCGATACGCCGCTCGATCTGCAGGCGGGCACGAATGCGGGCGTGCGGGCGGTGGTCGGCGTGTTGTCTGGCGCTTCGAAGCGCGAGCGGCTGGAACCGGAGCCACACACGGACATCATTGCAAGCGTGGCGGGACTGCCGGAACTCATTGCGTCGAAGTACTGACGCGGCGGGTCCGTGGTGGTGGGGACTAAAAGCCAATGGCTGAGCCACAAATGGCTGAACCAACTCGCGGCTAACTTACATATTTTGAATGATTTTCGACAGATTTTGGTTGGCTAAAGACGATTTGCGCTGTATGCTTTTGGGGGAGACGATCAGGGAGCGCGCAATGAAACTCAAGGGAACGATTTTATTTTCGACGGCACTGGGAGCGGCGGCCATTCTGATGACCGCGCACTTCGCGCAATCGCAGCCGCCGGCCGGAGCGCCAGGCGCATCGGGGGCGAGAGGTGGCGGACGCGCGTTGGGCGCGGCGCGCGCCTTCGATTACAGCGACAACGAAGGCTGGATGAAGATTTTCGACGGCACCACGATGAATGGCTGGGCCGGCAACACGAAGTATTGGAGTGTGAAGGACGATTCCCTCTATATCCATCCTTCGTGCGAGGCGCCGACGGGCACGACGTATATCTACTGGACGAATGGCGAGGCGGGCGACTTCGAGCTGAAGTATGAACTCAAGGGGACGGAGCAGGTGAACGGCGGGATGCAGTTTCGCAGCTATCTGACGGCGAGCGACGATGTGTCGTTCAAGTATCCGCCGCGGGCGGGCCGGGGTGGGTTCGGTGGCGCACGTGGGGGATCCGGTGGACGCGGAGCCGCTTTTGCCGGAGCTGGTGGCCGCGGTGGCAGCGGACGCGGCGGCGGGGGACGTGGTCCGGCGTGCGCGAATCCGGGACAGCCGCCGAGCCGCGAGGAAATGTCGAAGTGGGATCTGAACGGACCGCAGGCGGATTTCGACGCCAACAACAATTTCACCGGCATGTTCTATGAGCAGGGCGGCCGCGGGATCATTTCCGGTCCGGGGCACGCGCTGCTGGCGGAGCCGGGCAAGCCGGTGCAGGACCTCGGCACGATAGCCGATAAGGCGACGCTCGATTCGTGGTTTCACAAGGGTGACTGGAATCAGTTCCTGATTGTGGCGCGGGGACATACGACCTCGATCTATATGAACGAGCATCTGGTGACGCTGTTCATCGATAATGACCCGAATTATTTCCGCGCGGCCGGCAGGCTCGGGCCGGAAGTGGAGAGCACGGGCGAATACTGGGTGCGGAACATCTATCTGAAGCGGTTCTAGGTACCAGCCCCGCGACACAAGTAGTACTTCTGGGCCGGGTGTGTGTTTACACACGGATCAGCCGAAAACTATAATCAATTCCTAATGGGACGAGGGAATTGTGTTGCGGGGCTTTGCCTTCTGATTTTGCCTGTGGTGTGCCAGGCGACGATGATCACGACGATTTACGACGCGAGCCTGGGAGCGCTGCCACAGGCGCCGATCTTTACTTCACACATCGACTCTCACATCACGCCGGTTATTTCCGGTGGAGTCCTGGAAGTGAATGCGTACTCAGGCGGCGTCGATTCGCGACCCGCCTACTATACGGGCCAGAATGGCACGTTTCTCCTCGACTCCTTCGTGATGGCGGCGGATGTGCAGATTATCCAATCCACCGAGAACGCTTCTCCGGGACACTGCTGCTATCCGCGAGCGGGTTTCGACCTCACGGCTAACGACAATCTTGGTCGCGCGATTCAGCTGGATATTACGGACAGCGGGCTTTGGTTGGGGACGTCGGATGGCATAGCGAGCAATCCGCCCACGACCGCGTTCTACACCTTCAATACGACCGGCGCTTTTCACGACTATCGAGTGGAAGGCGACGGGACGGCGCTGCGGCTCTATATCGATCATTCCTCCACTGCGGCGCTGACGTTTAGTTTCAGCTCCCTGCAGGTCGCTTCGGGCGCCACGCACAGTTCGTTCGATTTCGGCGACTCGAGCATTCTGGCGCGATCGGATTACAAGCTGAAATATGCTCTGTTTTCATCGGACCTGGAAGCGGGAGAGGCTCCGGAGCCGGGCACGTTTGCTCTGATTGCGGCGGCTGGCCTGTCATTCTGTCTCATGCGCCGGCGGCAGCGGGCCTGAGTTTCCACGCATCCGAAGAAACCTGCCTATACTGAAGTGGTTCAGGCAGGACCTTCGAATGCGTTCCTTTCTTTCTTTTGCGGCGCTGTGCGCCGCCGTGGCCATCAGCGGCTCCGCGGCCGATTCGCACTATCATCTGGTTGAGAACTGGGGCCAGTCCAAATGGGCGGCGGTGACCGGCGTGGATGTGGATGCGCAGGATAACGTGTACGTTTTCCAGCGCAGCGAGTCGAAGCCGATAGAGGTGTTCGACCGCGACGGGAAACTCCTTCGAAGCTGGGGCGATGGGATGTTCAAGACGCCGCACTTCCTGCGCGTGGACCCGGCGGGGCATGTGTGGGTGACGGATCGCGGGCATCAGCAGGCGTTCGAATTCGACGCCTCGGGCAAGCTGCTGATGACGCTGGGAACGAAGGACATGACGGGCGATAACACGTCACAGAATGCGTTCAATGGAACGGCGGATGTTGCTGTCGCAAAGGATGGGGAGATTTTTCTGGCGGATGGCGAGGGGCCGAATACGCGGATCGTGAAGTTTTCGCCTGATGGGAAGTTCGTGTCATGGTGGGGCGGGAAAGGCACGGGGCCCGGTGAGTTTAACGTGCCGCACAGTATTGCGATTGGCGACGATGGGCGCATCTATGTCGCGGACCGTTCGAACAACCGGATTCAGATCTTCGATACGTCCGGTAAATTTCTGGCGCAGTGGACAAACTTCGGGACACCCTGGGGCGTGTTCGTGAAGGGCGGGTTGATCTATTGCGTGGATGGCACGGATAACAATGTTCTGCTGATTGCGGATACGAAAGACGGGAAGATTCTGGACCGGATCGAAGGGCTGCACAATCCGACGGCGGTGACGGTGGATTCCACGGGCGCGATTTACGTGGGTGAAGTGAATGGGGCGAGCGTAAAGAAGTTTGTGAGGTGAGGGCTGTATGAATTTCCGTGTTCCAGTATTGCTTGGTCTGGCGCTCGCGATGGGCGCGGTTACTGCTTCGGCGGCGATCGATCCGGCGCTGCCCTCGATTTTCATTGCGGGCGATTCCACGGCCGCCGATGGCGTGCCGGACGCGATCGGGTGGGGGCGTCCGTTCCCGCAATTCTTCGATACGACGAAGATGAATGTGGTGAATGAGGCGCGTGGGGGACGCAGCAGCCGGACGTTCATCACGGAAGGCCTGTGGGACAAGCTGCTGGCGGATGTGAAGCCGCACGATTACGTGATTATCCAGTTCGGGCATAACGATGGCGGCGATATCAACGGTGAGAAGATCGCGCGCGGGTCGCTGCCTGGGCTCGGCGAGGAAACGCAGGAGATCGACAATCAGGTCACGAAGCAGCACGAGATTGTGCATACGTTCGGCTGGTATATGCGCAAGATGATCGCGGACACGAAGGCGAAGGGCGCGGTTCCGATCTTGTTTTCGCTTACGGTGCGCAATATCTGGACAGACGGGCACGTGGAACGCGGGTCCGGGCACTTCGGCGAGTGGACGCGCGAGCTGGCAAAGAGCGAGAACGCGACGTTTGTGGATTTCACGAATTTCGGAGCCGACCGGTTTGAGCAGATGGGCGCGGCGGCGATGGCGGCGCTGTATCCCAAAGACCATACGCACACGAATGACGCGGGCGCGGAGCTGAATGCGCGGATGGCGATCGCGCTGCTGACGGCGACCCGGGAGAACGCGATCATCCGGAATTTTTCGGCGGCTGGACATGCGATTGAACCGGCGCCGATGAGCTTTGTGACGATCGCGTCGTATAAGGCTCCGCCGCATACCGATCGCGACGAATGGCTGCGATGGGTGAACCTGCCGTATCCGGCGGATCCGGGGCTGCATACGGTGTTTCTGATCGGCGATTCGACCGTGCGCAATGGGCGCGGGGACGGGATTAATGGGCAGTGGGGATGGGGCGATCCGCTGGCCGCGTATATCGACCCGGCGAAGGGGAATCTGGTGAATCGCGCGGTGGGCGGTACGGGCGCGATGTCGTTCATGGCAGCGGAGTATTGGGATAACGTGATGGCGATGCTGAAGCCGGGCGACGTGGTGATCATGCAGTTCGGCCATAACGACAATGGGCCGGCGGCGCCGCTGCATGGCGTGGGCGATGAGACGGAAGAGCGCACGGCGAACGGGAAGACGACGACCGTCCACACGTGGGGCTGGTATCTGCGGAAGTACATCTCGGATGCGCGCAGCAAGGGCGCAACCCCGATTGTGTGCACGCTGATTCCGCGCAATATCTGGGAGAACGGGAAGATTCAGCAATTGACGGATAGCCATGCGGATTGGGCGCGGGCGGTGGCGAAGGCCGAAAACGTACCGCTGCTCGATCTGTATGCGCTGATCGCCGCGCACTACGACCCGATGGGGGAGACGGCGGTAACGGCGCTGTTCGCCGATAAGCGCGTCCACACCACGCGGGAAGGGGCGGAGTTGAACGCCGGAATCGTGGTTTCGGCGCTGAAGAGCCTGCCGGACGATCCGGTTGCGCCGTATTTGCGGGCTACGCCGGCGAACGTTTGGTAACCACGCTTTTTCGTGAACCCGGCGCGCTATTCGCGCGTATTGCCTCAGAGAGGTCCGCTGTCATGCGACGAATCGTTCTTCTGCTCGTTTTCGCGCCGTGCGGTTTTGCTGCGCCGGCTGCGTCTCCGCACATCAAACCGGCGGATCTTTTCGTCACGAACAAGGTCTGGGATGCGCACCTGACAATTTCGGCGGATGAGTGGAAGGCGATGCAGCCGAAGGAAGTGGATCGCGAGGCGGAACGGCGAGCCCATCCGGGAAAAGCGACTCGAAACGGTTATCTGGCCTCGCAAGGGGTTGAGTTTCCCTGGGCGCACGCCAATTTCGATTTCAGTGGCGTCCCGTTTCATGATGTGGGGGTGCGGTTCAAGGGGAACGGCACGTTTCTGAACGCTCGCGATGGGAATGAGCGGGGACGCGTCAGCGGGACGGAGAAAGTTCCTTACAAGATTCATCTCAATGAATTCGTAAAGGGACAAAAGCTGGGGAAAATCTCCACGCTCGATTTCCGGAACAACGTCACCGATTCGAGCTGGATGAACGAAGAACTCGGGTACCGGCTCTATCGCGACGCCGGCGTACCTGCGCCGCGTACAACGTATGTGCGGCTGTTCGTCACGATTGAGGGAAAGTTTACGAACCGCTATCTCGGTCTCTATTCGTTGAGCGAAGAAGTGGACAATGATTTTCTCAAAGAGCATTTCGGCGGCGATGCCGGTACGCTTTTCAAACCGTACGGCCTGTATTCCAGATCGCTGTTCGACTACCGCGGCGGCGAGTGGAATGATTACGTGCAGGAGCTGGACCCGAAGGACACGCCGGTGGCGGCCGATAAGAAGCGCCTGATGGATTTCTGCTATCTCGTCACCAAGGCTTCGGACGCGGAACTGGCGCAGCGTCTGGGCGATTTTGTGGATCTGGATGAGATGGCGCGGTTCATGGCGGTCACGGTCTGGCTTTCCGATGGCGACAGTCTGATGGATAACAGCCAGAATTTCTACGCGTATCTGGATCCAAAGACGAACAAGCTGGTGTTCATCCCGTGGGATCTGGATCATACGTTTGGGCAGTTTCCGCAGCATCTCAATCAGCGGCAGCGGGAAGAGCGGCCGATCTTTCCGCGCTGGTACAAGCGGAATCCATTCCTGGAGCGCGTGTTCAACGTACCGGCGTTTCGTCAGCTCTATGTGGCGCATCTGACCGAATTCTCGCGGACGCTGCTCGATCCGAAGCGGCTGGCGGGGCAGGTGGATGAGCTCGCGCCTTACATCCGGGAAGCGGTGGCCGAGCAGGGCCGCGCGGCGCGGACGGATATTCTCGAACGGTTCGACCGGGCTGTGGCGGGCAAAACGAATAGCCTGCAGGAGTTCGGGAATGGCGATATCGTCCCGATCAAGACGTTTGCGGTGCGGCGGTCGGAATACGTGAACGATCAGCTTCGGCGGATTCGGTAGAGCCAGAGCCAGCCGAGCGCGCTGCCGATGAAATAGTACGGAAAATCCCCCCAGTCGAACGACGAGCCGAGGATGGTTGCGCCGACAAAAGTGGCGCGTACGGCTTCGAGGGCCGGCGGATGCCAGAGCTGCAGGAATTCGATCCCGCAGGTGGCGATGAGGACCCATGCGGCGATCACGGCTGACTTCGCTCGCGGCAGCAGAAGCCCGGCGAGCAGGCACCAGAAGATTTCATAGAAGACGCCGCCGAGTGAGGCTCTGATCCACGGGGCGGAGGCGCTGTGAAAGTGCTTTGTGTAAAGGCCGACGGAAATCAGAAACACAAAAGAGAGTAGAAAGGCTTTCCAGTGGCGGGGCATTTGAGTGGTCGCCTGCTTGCATAGGTTCGCATGGGAGAGAACTATGCGCAACAGCGATCGTCAGCAGGCTGAAGGAACGTTCCACCAGAAGCGAGGGGCGGCGAGGGAGAAGCTCGGTGAGGCGAGGAACGACTCGAAGCTCGAATCGCGCGGCAGGACCGAGAAGATTGCGGGTACGGTGCAGAAGACTTTGGGGAAGATTGAGAGATTAGCGGGCAAGTAGCCCAGCCGCGATCTCGAATGAGCGCAGACGGGCGGTGTGGTCGTAGATGTTGGCGGCGAGCATGAGCTCGTCTACGCCGGTTTCGGCGAGGAAGCCGCGGAGGCCGCGCTCGACTGTTTCGGGCGATCCGACGAAGGAACGCGACAACGCCTGATCGATCATTGCCTTTTCGAGCGGCGAGCAGTAGGCGTCGATGTCGTCGATTGGCGGCGGCAGGCGTCCGGGTGCGCCTCGGCGCAGATTGATGAATGCCTGCTGGATGGAGGTGAAGAGACGCCGAGCCTCGGCATCGGTATCGGCGGCGATCACGTTGACGCCGGCCATCGCCCAGGGAAGTTCGAGTTGTCCGGAAGGCTTGAAGTGACGTCGATAGACATCGAGCGCTTCCAGGAGATCGGCAGGCGCGAAGTGTGAAGCGAATGCGAAGGGCAGGCCGAGTTCCGCCGCGAGACGGGCGCCGAACAGGCTGGAGCCGAGCAGCCAGATGGGGACATCGAGTCCGGCGCCTGGAACGGCGCGCACTCGCTGGCCTTGCCGTACCGGCTGGAAATAATTCTGGAGTTCGATCACGTCCTGCGGGAATCGCTCGGCGCTCGCCACTGCGTCACGGCGTAACGCGTGCGCGGTGACGGGATCACTGCCGGGAGCGCGTCCGAGACCGAGGTCGATGCGGCCCGGAAACAGCGTGGCGAGCGTGCCGAACTGTTCAGCAATCACCAGCGGATTGTGATTCGGCAGCATCACGCCGCCGGAACCGACGCGAATGGTCTTCGTGCCGCCGGCGATGTGCGCGATCACCACAGAAGTGGCAGCGCTGGCGATGCCGGGCATGTTGTGGTGTTCGGCGAGCCAGAAGCGGCGATAACCCCAGGCTTCGGCGTGTTGTGCGAGATCGAGAGAATGCCGGAAGGCGTCCGCGGCGGAGCCGCCTTCCGGGATCGGACAGAGATCGAGTATGGAGAATGCAGGCATGCCGACTACACGGCGCGGCTCATCACTCTGTTTAGACGCTGCACGAACTGGCTTGGATTCTCGACCGGAACGCCTTCAATCAGCAGGGCCTGATCGAGCAGCAGCCAGGCGGCGTCGCTGATGAGGGAATCGTCGGAGGCCGCTTCCAGCTTTTTAACGATTTCGTGGTCGGGATTGATTTCAAGCACTGGCTTGATGTCGGGCAGTTGCTTCTGGCCCATGGCCTTGAGCATCTGCTGCATTTTGAGCGAGGGCTCGTCTTCATCGATCACGATGCAGGAGGGGCTGTCGGCAAGGCGCACGGACGCGCGGACGTCTTTCACGCTGGCGCCGAGGGCCGTCTTGATTTTCTCGATCAACGGCTTGACGGCCTCGCTCTTTTCGGGCGTGGATTCGTCCTTGAAATCGTCGCTGGTGGACGTCTTGTTGACGGCCTTCAGCTCGATATCGCCGTACTTGTCGATGCCGGAGAAGACGATCTCGTCGATCTCGTCGTCGAGGATGATGACTTCGATGTCTTTCTTCTTGTAGAGCTCGAGAAGCGGGGAGGAACGAAGCGAGCTTTCGGCGCCGCCGAGGATGTAATAGATCCCCTTCTGGCCTTCCTGCATGCGGGACTTGACGTCGGCGAGGCTCGTCCAGCCTTCGACTTTGGTGGACTTCACGCGAATCAGATCGAGCAGAGTTTCGCGGTTAGCGAAGTCGCCGTAGAGGCCTTCCTTCATCGGCCGGTTGAACTGCTCGATGAATTTGAGGTACTGATCGGGCTTATCCTGCGCAATCGTCTTCAGCTCAGAAAGCACCTTCTTCACGCTGGCGGTCTTGATGTTGGCGAGGATGCGATTCTGCTGCAGGATTTCGCGGCTGACGTTCAGCGGGAGATCTTCGCTATCGATGATGCCGCGGAGGAAGCGCAGGTAGCCCGGCATGAGCTCCTTCGCATCGTCCGTGATGAAAACGCGCTTGACGAAGAGCTTGACGCCGGGGCGATAGTCGGCCTGGTACATATCGAACGGCGCGTGCGAGGGGACGTAGAAGAGCGTGATGTATTCCGAAGTGCCTTCGGCTTTGGTGTGGAACCAGAAGAGAGGATCTTCGGGATCGCCGGAGATTGTTTTGTAGAGCTCTTTGTAGTCTTCGTCGGTGAGTTCGCTTTTGGAACGGGTCCAGAGGGCGCTGGCGGAATTGATTTGCTCGGTGGTGCGCTTCTGGACCGATTTCTTTTCTTCTTCGTCCCACTCGTGCTTGTCGGCGGTGAGGAAGATGGGGAAGGCGATGTGGTTCGAATACTTCTTGACGATTTCGCGCACGCGATAGCTGTTGGCGAATTCCTGGCCTTCTTCGTTGAGGTGCAGAATCACCGTGGCGCCCGCGACCGGGCGGTTGGCTTCTTCGATTTCGAAGCCGGTTTTACCGTCGCTCGTCCACTTCCAGCCCTGGTCTTCACCGGCTTTGCGCGTGATGACTTCCACCTTGTCCGCCACCATGAAGGCGCTGTAGAAGCCGACGCCGAACTGCCCGATGAGATTGGAATCGCGCTTCGCATCGCCCGAGAGGCCGGCGAGGAAGTTTTTCGTTCCGGAGCGGGCGATGGTGCCGAGGTGGGCGACGAGATCGTCGTGATTCATGCCGATGCCGGTGTCAAAGACGGTCAGGGTCTTCGCGGACTCATCGATTTCGAGATCGATGCGCGGGTTGAACGGGAGCGATTTATAAGGCTCCTCGGTCAGGTTCAGATACTTGAGTTTGTCGAGCGCGTCCGAGGCGTTCGAAATCAACTCGCGCAGGAAGATTTCCTTGTGCGAATAAAGAGAGTGAATGATGAGCTGAAGTAACTGATTGACTTCAGTCTGGAATTCCATTTTTTCCATCTATCCAGAGTTTAAGATTGCGGGTATTTCGGTTACTTGCGCCGGCCGGAAGGCCGGCTTGCAGAGCCGAAGCTCTGCCCCACAGGGCAGCAGACACAGCAAGTCAGGAATCAGTCCGATCTCTCTTTACTTTGGGTCGACCGTAGCGCTGATGATTTCGACGTTCTGGACGGGTCTCTCGCCGTTGACCTGGAGTTTCTCGAACGCGTCGAGCACGTCCATGCCTTCGATGATCTTTCCGAACGCCGAGTATTTGCCGTCGAGGTGCGGGGCCGGGCCGAGCATCAGGAAGAACGATGTGGAGGCGGAATCGGGATCGTCGCCGCGCGCCATGGAGACGATGCCGCGATCGTGTTTCACATCGTCGCGGAACTCGCCTTTGAGATTGTGGACCCAGCGGTCGCCGGGCCGCTCGGCATCGGCATTGGTGCGCTCGTTATCCATGCCGCCCTGAGCGACGAAGCCTTTCGCGACGCGGAAGAAGAGCGTGCCGTTGTACCAGCCGGTATCCGTGAGGGCGAGGAAGTTGCGGACGTGGTTCGGCGCCCAGTCAGGCTCCATTTCGATTTTGATTGTGCCGAGCGTGGTCTTCATGGTGACCGTGCGATGCAGTTCGCTCACCGGCGTATCGGCGAACGGCTGCGTCTTCTTCGGCTCAATAGTGACCTTGAGGATGCGGACCGGCGTTTCGACAAACTGATCGGCGGCGGAGGGCGACTGCGAGATTTTTTCCACTACATGCATGCCTTCGGTGACGCGGCCGAAGGCGGAATACTTGCCATCGAGCGGCGGCTGCGGAGAAACGCAGACGAAGAACTGCGCGCCGTCGCTATCGGGCTTGTTCGGAATGCTGACGGTGGAGACGATGCCACGCTCGTGTTTGACGTCGCTCAATTCGGCGGCGAGCATGTTGAGGCCGCCGGTGCCCCAGAGGTTGCGCGGCGTTTTTGGATCTTTCAGGAGCGGATCGCCCCCCTGGATGAGGCCGTTCAGGAAGACGCGAAAGAACGCGCTGCCATCGTAGTAACCGGAGCGGGCGAGACGGATGAACTGGTCGACGTGTTTGGGCGCTTTATCCGGCAGGAATTCGAAACGGAATGTGCCCATGGTGGTGGAGACCACGGCTTCGAGATCGGTGGGCGAGGCCGGGGGCGTTTGGGCCAGGGCTGCGCCCGAGCCAAGTGTCAGGAGAAGCAGTGGCAGGAAGGATCGCACAGCCATGCTTCTAAGGATAAAGGGGGGCGTTAGTACTTTTTCAGGTTCGTGATTTTACCGTTGGTGCGATGGATGGAGAGGACGCCGTTCGCGAATGAGAACGTTCCGCTCAGAGCGGACGCGCCGCCGATCCTGGCCGCGAGATTGCCGGCGCGCGCTGTGTAGACGCCGGTCTGGGTGAGGAACGGAATCAGCATCAGGCAGTGGCCGGCGCCATCGAAAATGAAGCGGCGCTCCATGTTCTTTCCGTCCATTTTGAAAGCGCCTGTCCATTCGCCTTTGAGCGGCTGAGTGCCGTTCGGCGCCGCCCCCTGGCGGCTGTAGGCAATGTTATCCATGCGGAAGACGTCGCGGCCGCTCCATTCGAGCTTCGATTTCTCCTCGGGGCCGGTTGTGGTGGAGGACGGAAACACAATCTGATCGCCTTCGAGCCGGTAAGGCATATCGACGATCGCGCCGGGGCTGAAGGAGAATGTTCCATCGGTGCGAAATTCGTACAGGGCGCCGATTCCGCCGTGCGAAGTTTCGACCGAGCGCCAACGCCCTACGATGGTTTGCGATTCCTGCGCGGGCAATGCGGCCGCGAAGGCGAGCACCGCGATCCAGACGTAGAATTGGGGGATGCTTCCCCGATCGCTTGCGGCATTCGTCATCATGTCTATCGCCTCCGTCTCTCTTTCCGCTGCGCCGCAGCATTGGGTTACCAGCTGGGCCGCGTCCGTACAGGGACCGTTTCCGAGCGGTAACGCGTCCGCGCAGCCGCACCTGACATTCGTTTTTCCCGCGCCCGCCGCCGGAGCCAACGATCAGTCGTTTCGTCTGATCGTTCGTCCCGACATCTGGGGCACGTCGGCGCGAATCCGGCTATCCAACGTTTTCGGTACGAAGGCCGTGATTTTCGATGGAATATTTGCCGGTGTGCAGATGAGCGGGTCGGCGCTGCTGCCCGGGACGAATCACGCGGTGATGTTTCAGGGAAAACCTTCGGTCACAATTGCGCCGGGCGAATGGGCGTGGAGCGACGCGTTCGCTGTGGCGGCAGTGGGTCAGATGGCGGGGCGGAAGATGGCGGTCAGCTTTCATGTGGCCGGGGAGAGCGGGCCGATGACGTGGCATGCGAAGGCGCTGACGACTTCCTATATTTCGAAGCCGGGGGCGGGCGCGAAAGGGAGCGAGGAAGGCGAGGCGGCGTTTCCCTTTCCAACGACGTCGTGGTATTTCCTCGACGCGGTGGATATGATGGCGCCCGCGGCGACGCGCGCGATTGTGGCGTTCGGCGACTCGATCACGGATGGCACGGCTTCGACGCTCAATGGCGACGACCGGTGGCCGGATGTTTTGTCGCGGCGCGTGCATGCGAAGTATGGAAACCGATTCTCCGTTGTGAATACGGGAATCGGCGGGAATCAGGTGGCCGGGCCTGCGGCGTATTCGGCGGAGAAGCCGAACTCCGGCGGACCTTCGGCGATGCAGCGGCTGGATCGGGATGTGCTGGGTTTATCGGGGGTCGGGGCGGTGGTGTGGCTCGAAGGGATCAACGATTTCAACCGCACGAATAACGCCGCGGTGGATGCGGTCGAAGCCGGCATGAAGGAAGTGGTGGGACGGCTGCGCGCGAAGATTCCGGATATTCGCGTGATCGGCGCGACGGTGACGTCGGCATTCGGAAGCGCGGCGGGAACGGCGGAGCAGGATACGAAACGGAAGGCGCTGAACGAGTTCATCCGAACCGGCGGGCTGTTCGATGCGGTGGCCGATTTCGATCAGGCCACGGTCGATCCGCAGACCGGCGGGTTGCGCGCGGAGTTTATTCCGGAAAGCACGACGGGCGGGGCGGGCGATAAGCTGCATCCGAACCGGCTGGGCTATGCGGCCATGGGAGCGTCGATCGATCTGGATTCGCTGCTGCCGAAGGCGGGAAAGAAGTGAAGCGCGCGTGGATCGCTCTGGTTCTTGCGCTGCCGCTGATGGCGGCGGAGAAGATCACGACTGGTCCGCCGCAGCGAATTGCGGAATCGGGAGCGCGCGAGGGTCCTTCGTGGGACCCGTTCACCGGCGTTCTGTATTTCGTTTCGGGGAACAATGTCAACCGGCTGACGACTGCCGGCAAGGTGGAACCGTTCCGCACGGATGCGCCGGGCGCGAATGGAACGCTGGTGGACCCGCAGGGCAGGGTGCTCGCGTGCGAAGCGGGCGGGCGGCGCGTGACGCGCACGGAGAAAGACGGGACGCTCACCGTGCTGGCGGACCGCTATGAAGGGAAGCGGCTCAACTCACCGAACGATCTGGCGCTCGATTCGCGTGGACGAATCTATTTCACGGATCCACGCTATGGAGCGATGGATAACATCGAGATCAAGGACGATGCGGGGAAGCCGATCGAAGGCGTTTACAGGATCGACGCGCCGGGAAAGATCGTTCGAATTCTGACGCAGGAAGTGGAGCGGCCGAATGGGATTCTGGTCTCGCCGGACGACCGCTATCTGTATGTCGCGGATAACGTGAACAACCGGCTGAATGGCGCGCGCAAGCTCTGGCGGTTC
>CAZWTH010000071.1:0-13207 GCA_964636715.1 uncultured Solibacteraceae bacterium
GGCCGTGGCCTCGGTATTTCCAATTTCTCCGGCTTCGCATCGAATCTCCCCTCAGACTCGAAGTCGCAGAAATCCTCTTTCCCGCTTGCTTCCGCCGTTTGTTATGCCAATGGCTGAGTTTCAAAGGGCCAAAGTCCAGGGACTCGCTTTCCAGCGAGTCCAGCCGGCTGGAAAGCCGGCTTGCAGGGCGGAAGCCCCGCCCCACTATTTGGTGGCGCCGCTGATGTTTTCTTCGGGATCGACTACCGGCTCAACGCCTGCCGCGATCATGGCTTTGCGGATCACAGCGGCGGTTTCGGGCGAGGAGCGGAGGTTCATGCCGCGGTGGACGCCTTCCGCGATGCGGAGCGCGGTCCAGCCGTGGTCGTTCTTCTTGTTGTAGAGCTCGACCTTCGCTCCGTGATCGATCAGATACTGCGCGGCTTCGGGGACGTGTTTGTAAGCGGCGCCGTGGACGGCGGTCTCGCCATGTTTGTCGACGGCGTTCACGTCGTTGCCCAGCTCAATCGCGACCTTCACGGCTTCGAGAACTTCTTCGTCGGTCCCGGCGTCTTCGCCCGGCGAACGAGTGCCGACGCCGGCCGCGACCATGAGCGGCGTGGTTCCATCGACGTTCGGGGTGAGCGGATCGGCGCCCAGTTTCGCGAGGAGACGCATCAGTTCGGCATCGCCAGTACGCGCGGCGAGGAGGAACGGCGTGGCGCCGGACGTGTTCAGGCTGCTCAGACCGACGCTGGTACGAATCGTCATCTTCGCGTTGAGATTCGCGCCTTTGGCGGCGATTTTCTTCACGAACTCGATGCTGGTCATGTTGCCTGAGCCTTCGGGCGCGGGATCGTTGCTGGCGTAGCCGGGCTGGCGAACCCAGGTGATGGCGTGGAGCGCTGTCCAGCCCTGCTCGGCGGCGTTGGGATCGGCGCCGGCGTCGAGCAGCATGGAAGCGAGCTCGTAGTGGGCGTTGGTGACCGCCAGGACGAGAGCGCTGGTACCGGCCTGCTTGCCGGGTTTCTGAATCGTGTCGTTGACGTTCGCGCCTTCTTTCAGGAGCGCGCTCACGGCGTTTTTCTTGCCGTCGCGCGTAGCGAAGAGCAGCGCGCTGAAGCCGCCCTTCGAGACGGCGTGCAGGTCGGCGCCGAATTCGTGCAGCATTTCGATTGTCGCGACATTGCCTTCGGCCGAGGCCCACATGAGGGCAGTCTGGAGATGGTCTGTATCTTTCGCATTGACGTCCGCGCCGTGGGTCAGCAGGAGCTTGACGGCGTCGGTTTTGCCGGTGCGCGCCGCCGTCATCAGAGGCGTCTCGCCGCCGGGCAGGGCGAGATTGACGTCGGCTTTCGAATTCAGGAGGAGATCGACCATGGGCGCACTGCCGTTGGTGCAGGCGAGCGAGAGCGGCGTTACACCGTAGCGATTCTTCGCGTTAGGATCCGCGCCGGCGGAGAGCAGCGCTTTGGCTGTCTCGAGATCATCCCAGTACGCGGCCCAGTGAAGCGCAGTGGCGCCATCGGGCTGCGGCGCGTTGACATCGGCGTGGCTCGCGAGGAGTTCCTGAACGGTACTCTTGTCCGCCTTTTTCTCGGCATCGACGAGGCGCGTATCGAGACTGGAGGCAAGCAGAGCGCTTGTCAGCGTCAGCGCGAGGACAAATTTCATAAAGCGCTCCTATAACGCGGCGGGGGTGGCGAGATCGACGATCTTGCCGTTGCTGTCCGCGAACGAATCGAGATGGACGCCGGCGCGATCGAGCAGGCTGAGGTGCACGTTCGCGAGCGGCACCGGATTGTCGTACTTGATGTGGCGCGCGCCCTTCATGTGGCCAGCCGCGCCGCCTGCGACCGCGACCGGGAGATCGATGTGATCGTGGACATCGGGATTGCCCATACCGCTGCCGAGCATGACGAGCGAATGGTCAAGCAGGTTGCCATCGCCATCGGGCGTGGATCTCAGCTTATCCAGGTAATAAGCGAACAGCGAAACGTGATACTGGTTGATCTTCGCCAGCTTTGCCAGCTTGGCGGGATCGTTGGAGTGATGGGAGAGCGGGTGATGCGGATCGGGGACGCCGATCTGCGGGTAGGTGCGGGTGCTGGTTTCGCGCGCGAGCTGGAAGGTGATGACGCGAGTGACGTCGCCCTGGAGAGCGAGGGTCTGGAGGTCGAACATCAGCTTGGCGTGGTCGCCGTAATCGGCGGGAACGCCGGCGGGGCGTTCGAGATCGGGCAGCGCGGTATCGGTGGTCTGCTGTTCGGCTTTCTGGATGCGGCGTTCGACTTCGCGGACGGAGGTCAGATAGTTATCGACGCGCGCGCGGTCGGCGGGGCCGAGGCGCTTCTGGAGCTTCGCGATATCGTCGTTCACCCAATCGAGCAGGCTGGCGTTGCGGCGCAGTTCGGCCATGCGGTCGGCGCTGGACCCGCCATCGCCAAACAGGCGCTCGAAGACGACGCGCGGATGCGCTTCGGCAGGCAGGGGCGAGGTGGGCGACGACCACGAAAGATTGTTCTGATAAACGCAGGCGAAGCCGTTATCGCAATTGCCGACCGTGGTGAGAAGATCCATGGCGAGCTCGAGCGAGGGCAGGCGGCTATCCTTGCCCATCTGCTGGGCCGCGATCTGGTCGACGGTGGTGCCGAGATAGTAGTCGGAGCCTTCGGTCATCTTCGCTTTGGCGGCGCTGAGGTAGCCGGAGTTCGCGGTGGCGTGATTGCCGGGAGAATAGGCGTTCTTGTTTTCGAGGTGACTGATGACCGTCAACTGGTCGATGAACGGCATGAGCGGCTGGAGGGTGGGAGACAGCTCCGTGATGCGGCCGGTCTGCGCGGGAGTCCATTGCGCGATGACGCTGCCCATGGGGATGTAGACGAAGCCCAGGCGGCGCACGGGCACCGCCGTTGTTGCGCCCCGCGTGAGCGACGGGATCATGGCGTCGAGAAGCGGCAACGCGAGCGCGGCGCCGGCCCCCCGCAACACGGCGCGGCGGGAGAGAGATTTTTTCGTGACGATCATTGCGACCTCCTCATTTGAAACGGAGTACTGTTGACGATTCCCAGGACGAGCGACGAGAAACTGTAGTTGCCGGCGCGAGCGCCGTTCAGCACGCTGCGAATGGCGGGCTGATCGTAGACTTCCACGCCGCGGCCGAGCGCATAGGTCATGAGCTTTTCGGCGGTGGTGGAGACGAACATATCGGGATGGCTGAGCAGCGCCTTGCGGAGACCTTCGATGCCATCGAAGGTGGGGCCGCCGGGCAGGTTGCCGGAAGCATCCACCGGGGAGCCGGAATCTTCGGTACGCCAGCGGCCAATGGCGTCATAATTTTCGAGCGAGAACCCGATCGGGTCCATTAGCTTGTGGCAGCTCGCGCAGGGCTCCTGCGCGCGATGTTTCGCCATGCGCTCGCGGATGGACTGCGGAATTTTGCCATCCGCATTTTCCTGCAGCTTGGGCACGTTGGGCGGCGGCGGGGGCGGCGGAGTTCCGAGGATATTGGTGAGCACCCACTTGCCACGAATCACGGGCGAGGTGCGGGTCGCGTAGGAGGTCACCGTGAGGATGCTGCCCTGGCTGAGCAGGCCGCCGCGGTGATCTTCCGGTGAGAAGGTGTAGCGGCGGAAGCGGCTGCCGTAGATGTTGGGAATTCCGTAGTGCTTCGCGAGACGTTCGTTGAGGAACGTGTAGTTGGCGGTCAACAGATCCAGCACGCTGCGGTCTTCGCGCGTGATGCTCTGGAAGAACATCTCGGTTTCTTTGCGGAAGGACTGACGGAGGTTGTCGTCGAAGTCGGGGAAGAGGCGGGCGTCCGGGGTGACGGCGTCCAGGTTTCGCAGATAGAGCCACTGATCGGCGAAGTTGGTGACCATCGATTCGGAACGGGGATCGGCCAGCATGCGGCGGACTTCGCGTTCGAGAACGGCGGGCTGGTGCAGCGTGCCTTTCACGGCTACGTCGAGGAGCTCGTCATCGGGAATGCTGCTCCAGAGAAAGAATGACAGGCGCGAGGCGAGTTCGGTATCGCTGATGTGATACGCCGTGTTGGGCGCGACTTTCGGCGGATCCTGTTCGATGCGGAAGATGAACTCGGGGCTTACGAGAACCGCGCGGAGGGCCATTTCGATGCCGTCTTCGAAGTTGCCGTCTTTCCTGGCGTCTTCGTAGAACTTAAGCGGCGTTTGGAGATCGGCTTCGGTCACCTGCCTTCGCCAGGCGCGGCGGGCGAGGATAGAAATGATGCGGTGCGCGCAGCCGTCTTCATCGGAGCCCCTGGAAGGATGACAGACGAAGATTTTGGCGCGGCTCTGGCTCTGGCCAGGGCCGGTTGGATCGTACGGGCCGGTGACCGCGATTGAGTAGAGTGCGGGCTGGATGCGCGGGTGGCGATCCATATTGAAGTGCGCTTCGTAGGGCTGGCGCACCGTTTCGAGCAGCGCGGTCGGCTTCTTGACAAAATCCGCCGCGAGATTGTGCTCGCCGGCCTTCACGGGGATACGGACGTGAAGGTCCGCATCGACCTTGCTGTAATCCTGTCCGCGGGGCGGCGGTTTGACGGTGAAAACCTGGATGCGCTGGTCGTCGAGCGTAATTTCGACCTGATGCTCGCCGTGCAGACCTTCGACGTCTTCATTGCGGTCGCGCGTAAGGCGGAGGCGGATTTCATATTCGCCGTCTTCAGGGAAGTTGTAGTGGAGGAGCGTGCCGCCGCGGGTGCCGAAGGGCAAGTTATCGAAATGGCTCTCCTGGGTGAGATCCGGCGGGAGCGTGACGGTGTCGCCGCCGGGCGAACGCACGGGGCTGCCGATGGCGAGGCGGCTGATTTTCTTCGCGGCGGCGAGATAGCGTTCGAGCAGGGTGGGCGAGAGCTCGCCGACGGTCACGTTGTCGAAGCCGTGGCTGGAATCGTCTGCCGGGAGAAGCGAGGACACGTCGACGTCGAGATCGAGCAGATCGCGGATGGCGTTATGGTATTCGGTGCGATTCATCCGGCGGAAAGTGTCGGTCCGCCCGGGATTGGGGTGCGCGGCGGCGGCGCGGTCGATGGAGGTTTCAAGCGACGCGATGATCGCCTGGTAGCCTTTTTCATCGGGACGCGGCAGGCCGGCAGGCGGCATCTGACGGGCGTCCAGCTTTTTGATCACCTTTTCCCAGGTGGCGGCGTGCTCCCCAACATCTTTTGTATTGATGGCCTGGAGGGAGAGGCCGGCGGTCTGCATTTTGTCGTTATGGCAGCCGACGCAATACTGGTTGGTGAAAGCGGTTTGGGGTTGAGCGGTTTGTTGCGGAATGCCCGCCGGGATGCAGAGAGCGGCAAGGGCGGAGCCCGCGAACACACGCCGGGTTAGCACGCGCCAGGTTCGCACAGCCCGAAGTTTATCAGATTTCTTCGCAGCCGGAACCGCCTGGCATGTCAGACTGTCGCGCCGCGCACCAGGCGCAGAGCATCAGTTCCCCACGCTGATCGGAAATACGTCGCTCGTGGATGACCCAACCGTCACCACGAGCGGATGCGTGCCGTTGTAAATCTCCGGAATCTGCACGTTCACCTGAAAAAGCGAGGTGAGCGTCGGGGTCAATCCGGCGAATGCGACGTGCGCGTCGAGCCCACCTATGGTTACGGTTACAGGCAGCGTGGCGCGCGCCAGCGGATTGGACGGCGCCGCCGCGCCATCGGGAACCGGCGTATCGAGCGGCCCCTGCCCCGTCATGTACAGCACCACATATTCGCCTGGATGAGCGAGGTGGGAAGCGTCATTCAGGCTGCCATCGGCATTCACGATGATTGGCGCGAGGCTCGCGGAATAGTTCACGAACATACCGGGCTGCGATTGCGCAATCGTGACGGTTCCCGATGCGGACCCGAAGGGTCCGGTTACCTGGACGGCCGCATTCCCAGGCGGTACTTTCGAGGGAACCTCCAGATTGATCTGACCCGAGCTCACGTAAAGAAGCGGCGCGGCATACCCGCCGATCGTGACGTTCACGTTCCCCAGTTGCGCCGGAAGAGGCAGGGAAACCGCCTGCGCGGTGGAATCCGTAAACCCCGTGCCATAAACGCTTGCGAGCGAACCCGGCGCGATACCGGCCCCCGGAGGATTGGCGGCGGAACCGATCACCGCCACGACCGAGACCGCTGGCGGAGCGGACGCCAGCACATTGAGTTTCGCCGTCACGGGGTAGGTAGTTCCGGCGCCTGAAACCAGAATTGTCGCCGAATATATGCCCACCGCCAGTCCGGCGGGGTTCGCGACGACGCTGACCGGCGCTGGGGTCGTCCCCTGGAGCGGAGTCACGGAGAGCCAGGAAACGGAAGGCGCCGTGATCGTAACGGGAAGTCCGGATGGCGCGCTCGCAATCGTCAGCGTCTGCGAAGCGGAGGGTCCGCCCACCCAGGATTGAAATGTCTGCAGCGTGCCGACGTTTAGTTGGGGGCCGATCACCATGGACGCCGCCAATGTTTGCTGGACGGGCGAGACATTGCCCCGGAGGCGAAGGTTCGCCGAATAGATTCCGTTCGAAAGACCGGAGGGATTCGCGGTCACCGTCACCGCCGCGGGTGTTGTGCCGGTCGCCGGCGTGACGGTCAGCCAGGGCTGATCCGACGTCAGGTAAAACGGCTCTGCAAAATGCGTCCCCGGCCCATACCGGAACGGCGAGTTTGCCACGGCGTCAATTGTCATGGTCTCCTGCTGTGGCGCCGCGTCGTTCCCCGAAAATCCAAAAGCCAGCCCAGCCGGATTGGAGTAGCTGACCTTGAGACTGGAACCCTGCTGATTCAGATAAACCGGAACGAGCTGCAGACTGTTCGCCGCCCCTGGCGCGAGCACCGAAAAATAGCCGGGGTTTGAGAACTGAAGATTGGCGACATTCGGCGTTACTGTGATCTGTGCGGGCGTGACGGCATCCGTTTGCGAAAGCGAGAAAGTATAGGCGGGGCCCGAAGCGCCCGTATCCGTCACGGGATTCGCCAGATGGAATGCGATGGGAGCCCCGCTGCTCGTGAAATTCAGCGTGATTGGCGCGGGGGCATCGGCGGAAGGCTGATTGAAAATCACGCTTTGCGCGTCGATGTTCAGCGTGGGCAAATCCCGTCTGACGAAATCGATTTTCGCGACAGCGCCCGCTTCCGGTCCCTTGAGGCTTTCCTGAAAAGCGCCAGGCGTCGCGACGTCAGCCCCCGGACTCGTCTGACCAGCGATAAGCACGCTCATTCCGTCCTGCCACATGGCCAAAACCGAAATGTCGGGAACGAATTCGGAATCGAGGAGGAGCGTGGCATCGCTGTTCACCCAGAGAACCTTTGTTCCTGGAACGCTAATCTGCGTGGTACTGCCCGACAGAAGGCCCTGGAAGTTCTGAATATGCCTGAAATCCTGTGCGAGGAAAACGGAGCCGTCCGGCTGGATTGTGACGGCGCGGCCGAAGGCGCTGTAAGCCGCCGCTTCCTGCGGCAGATAGGTGGAGTAGATGAGCGCGCTCCCGGAGGCGTCCATCTTTGTCAGAAACCCGTTGAACAATGAGCCGTTCGGATAGATCACGCCGCCTGTGGCTGGAAATGGATTTGGCGGACCTGGGACAAGGCCGCTATTCGCGGCGCCGGTTACGTAAGCGTTGCCGGCCGCATCCGCGGCGATGGCATATCCGGAATCGCTGCCCTGCCCGCCGAGATACGTCGAATAGAGAAATGCCGAGCCGTCTGCGCTGATTTTCGTGACGAACGCGTTGGAAGAATTCCCCGGCTTCACGCCCTGCCAGGCTCCCGCCGTGACCGGAAAATCGGTTTCCTCGGTGGACCCCGTGACGAACAGGTTTCCATGCGTATCGAGCGCCGCCGCATTCGCGGTTGTCCTTCCCGTGCTCCCACCAAGGTACGTGGCATAAACAAAAGCCGAACCGTCCTGGTTCAATTCGGCGGCAAACCCCGACACCGGCGAAAAATCGGGCGCAGGCGTGGGTAACGCCGCCTCAGCCGCACCCGAAGTGACGGGGAACGCTCCCTGCACCGAACCCACCACGAAAAGATTTCCGGAAGGCGAGAGAACTATGCCGTGAACCGCGGCGCTCGAATTGGTCGCGAGGCAGGTTGACCACGCGAGCGCAGTCCCGGTGGCATTCAGCCTGAAGGCAAACGCCCCGCGCGAGCTCCTCTGGGAGATGCCGATGCAGCGAGACGTGGGGAAATCGGACGATCCTGTAGTGCCCGCTACATAGGCGTTGCCGGCCGAATCCACCGCGATACCGGCCGCCGTATCAACGCCGCTGCCGCCGATGAAAACACTGTAGAGAATCGACGTTCCCGCCGGGTCCATTTTCGTCACAAAAACGTCGGACTGATACATCGCGGGCGGCAGGGAGGAGGGGAGGGCGGTTCCGGGAAAATCCGCCGATTCGGTTGTGCCCGTCAGGTAGATATTTTTTTCGGCATCGAGCGTCACGCCGGTTGCGCCCGCAGCGCCGGATCCCCCCAGGAGCGTTGCAAAATCGAGTTCCGGATCGATGATCAGGGGCAGCGAGCGATTATACGATTCCACATCGAATGCGACATCCTGAACGCCGACCCGCCGGAAGCCACCCGCCACGGTTGTTCTGCGGCCGTTCACGATCTGATAGAGTTCCGGACGCCGCTGCTCGTTCCTGCCCGGCTCTGCCGAAATCAGCAGCGATCCATCGGGACGTACCTCAAGACCTGAAGTTCCGTGGAATGCGAGCCGGATTCGCGCCGGATCGCCGCCGGGCCGTATGACAAAGTCGTATTCCAGATTTCCGGCGTTGCCATGCCAGACGACATCGATGCCGGGATAGACGTCTCCGCTTTTTGCCTGCCCGTATTGCTGGATGCCCACGCGCCATTGCGCCGGTTCGCCACGAAAATAGCTGCTGACCCCGGGAAGGCGATGCTCCAGCACAATCTGAGACTGCGGATTCGCTCCCGCGAAATTCATGGCGTACTGGCCGCCCGCCGCGGGTCTTAGAACGGCGCCGGTGGCTGCGATCACGGCATGGAATCCGGCGCCCTGGGCCGTCACATAACCTGCGGTTCCGGATGGCTCCAGAGTGACCGGCTGATGCGGGGCCGTCGCGCCCTGAGCGCTCATGACAATGAAGAATAGTGCCGAAGCGATCGATATGAACTTTTGAATGAACGCGATCCTACTATCCATACGCCGGCCTGGAGCAATCCGGTAGCCACCATTGAACGATAAGACACTTTCGCGTCCGTGAGCCCGAGCCAGCGTGCCCTGCTGAACTGCCGCTATACTTGGAGCCGGGCGATTCCTCTACAAGGTGGCGACAATATGCCTGGCGTGGATTGGGTTCCGGTTGCAGCGAGTATCGTCTTGATTGCCGCTGGCCTTCTGTTTATGGCGAGTCCCACCTGGGCAGTGGCGCTTCTGGATTTCGCGCGGCTGGCTTTGGGCAACCGCGACATGGCGCGGGGATACCGTAATCGCCCGCCTGAAGTCAGCGGGCCCATCGCGACGGATGCTGTTGCACGGTCGTCCGCTCTAAAGCTTAACTACAGAATTGGAGGCGCGCTGATGACTCTTCTGGGAGTGTTGCTCCTTTTGCGTGCGCCTGGGAACTGACACGAGGGACTCGCTGGCCCCGGCAGCCGGGGTGTCCCTGCTGCCGCCGTTACCCTTTGAGAGTCTTCAGGAACGCGTAGCTATCCTTCGTCGCGTCCATGTTCAACGACTCCAACTCGACGTACCAGTTCTTCACGCCTGCCTTTTTCGCCGCCGCGAACAGCGCCGGCCACGCGACGTCGCCCTTGCCCAGCGGGACCTGCTTCTTCTCGGCCGACGACCAGTCCTGCAGATGCAGCGATAGGAAGCGGCCTGCGTACTTCGTCAGGTAGTCCTCCGCCTTGTACCCGATGCTGATCACCGACACCTGGAACTGCATCCTGACCGCCTTCGGGTCGAGCTTCTGCATCAGGTGGTCGTAGATGAGGACGTTGTCTATTTTGACGAACTCGCCGTCGTGATTGTGGAACCCGAGTTGTACGCCGCTCCTGAGAGACTGCTCTCCGGCCTTGTTCAGGTCGTCGCATGCGCGGTCCCAATCGGCCAGCGTGGCGTTTTGCCGCGGAATCGGCATGCTGGCCAGAATCATCTGCTTCATCCCGAGTTCCTTCGCCCACGCTATCCGCTCATCCAGGTTGTTCTTCAGCTCCGGCATCCCGTAATGACAGCTCTCGGCCACGATGTTATTCGAATCCAGAAGTTTCTTGAGATCGGCCGGCTTGTAATCTTTGAACCCGGCGAACTCGCGGTAGCTCCAGGGCGAGCAGAGCTCGATCCGGCGCGTGCCAATGGCCGCAAGCGCCTTGAGCGTCCCCGGAATATCTCTGGCGAATTCGTTCCGGAACGGGTACGTCTGGGTTCCCGGCGGAATTCCCATCGCTTCGGCTGGGAGGCGGAAAGGGGAAGCCGTCAGTAAGGCTGCGCCGAGGAAGGTCCTTCGAGAATGAGTAGACATTGCGCCGGAGTTTATCACGGCTGCGCTGCCTGTGCTCGCTTTGGGCAGGCTGTCAGCCACTATTTGCACATGAAATTAGCCGCGTCGTCAATACTGCCGCTCCCTTTGTAAGTGGCGAGCTGCGGGTAGGGGCAGAGCGGGCGGGTGCGATCCGGTTTGCCGTTGCGGACGCGGGAGGCCGGGATCTGATCGGGGGCCTTGCCGGCTTCCACCCACTGTTCGAGCGCGCCCACCATGTCGAAGGTGGAGACGCCATCGCCGCCGCCGCAGTGCGCCATGCCCGGCACCATGAAGAGGCGGTAGGAGCCGTCGATTTTCGCGGCGCCGCCCAGTTCTTTGACGACGCTTTCGTAGTAGCGGGTGCTGTTGGATGGCGCGATCTGGGGGTCGGACCAGCCGTGATACTGGATCAGCTTGCCGCGCGAGAGGAACGGGCGCAGATTCGGGTCCATGGCGTTCATGGTGCTGCTGTCAGCGGCGTAGCGGTCCATATCGGAGTCAAAGTTCAGATGACCGGGCTGCCATTCCGGATCGCGGAAGACCACATAGCGGAAAAAATCCCAGCCAATCTGGAAGGGCCGCGGACCGGCCATGGTTGCCCAGCCGAGTTCGCTGCCGCGCTCCGAGCCCGGCGAGAAGACCTGTTTCGTGCGGGGATTGATCACGGTGGCGTAGATGGCGCGCGCGGTTTCGACCTGCGGGGCGGTGAGGCACTTGCCGTCATCGGAGGCTTTGCAGAGTAGCTCGCGCGGATCGAATTTGCAGCGGGTGGGGTCTTCGAGGACGCCGTCCTTCGCGCCGTCCTTTGCATCGCAGGCGGCGAGGACAGCTTCGTGCACTACGGCGAATTTCGCGGGCGGGATGTAGCTGGCGTCGTCTTTGTGGGCGGCCTGTTCGATCCACATAGACTGCGTGGCGCGGCCGGTCCAGTTGAGGCCGGGGGCGCCGGCGACGATGCCGTCGAAATCGTCCGGGTAGCGCTGGGCCTCCATCATGGCGGAGCGTCCACCGGCGGAGCAGCCAGTCCAGTAGGAATATTTCGGGGCGCGTGTGTAGAAGGCGGCGACGATCGCTTTTGACGCGACGGTCATTTCGTGGGCGGCGCGGTAGCCATAGTCGATTAGTTTTTCGGGATGGCCCAGGGCGAATTCGGCGCTGCTGCCTTCGTGGCCGAGATCGCTCATGGAGGCGGCGTAGCCGCGGCGGAGGCCGGCGGCGAGCGTGGTCGCGCTGATGGAGCCGCTCCAGCCTCCGTTACCGTTGGCTTCGTATTTGCCGTTCCAGGCGGCGGCGGTGGGGAGCCAGATTTCCATTTTGATATCGGAATCGGCGGTGGGACGCAGGGTGGCGGAGACGCGGCAGAAGGCGGGGAGATTGGCGAGGGCGGCTGCGCCGCGGGCATTAGTGGCGGCGAGACCGCCGGCGGGGATATCGACGGCGGAGGTGATGGCGCCGCCGGGAAGGGCGAGAGAGGTCAGGCTTTCGCAGGTGGCGGCCTGGATGAGGGCTGGGGTGAGGAAGAGGGCGAGAGTACAGATTGGGAACGAGGCGTGCATCGCATCAGAGTATATACGCTGGAGCGGACGCGGGGGGTCAGTTCGGGTCTGGCTTCTCGATGCGGCCGATCACCAGCGTGTCTACCTTTGCCTTTCGCGGTACAAACTTCAAGCCAAGCTGATTCTCCACGATGGTTTTGTAGTCCTCTTCCGGCGCCGGCCGCAGGGCGAAGAGATAAGTTCCGCCGAGGCCGGTGCTGTCAACGACTGGCCGGTCGATTCCGATCATTCTGCGATGAATGTTTGTCCGGTCGTTGTTCATCCGATCCACGAATGTCGCCATGTTTGTGATGGATGCGTCGTCCGCCCCTTTTGCAAATTCGGCTTGCACCGCCGCGCGCGTGGCATCGGGGCTATCGCTCTTCTTCCACTCGTGGAGTTTGGCGCCGCCCCTACCAACTGTGAGCGCATAAACCGGCATCTCACGTGTTTCGTGGCGCAATTCCAGGTGAAAACGTTCGCTCAGGAGCGTGCGAAGCATCAATCGCAACTGACTCTCGGGTGTGGAAGGATCCGCCGATCTGGCCTCCAGCTTGAACATGTCCGTGTCTATCCAGGGCGGCCCGCCTGTGACGCGATAGTTGCTGACGCCCCAGGCCTCAAGGATCAGTCGCCTGGCGGTGACACCAGTCCAGGGCGTTGCGATCCGGCCCGGCGTGAATTGGAGATGGCCGCCATCGGGCGGAGGCAGACCGCCGCCGGATCTGCTGCCGCCGCCTCCCGGAGCAGGTTTCCACGGTTTAATCGAAGCGGCATCGAATTCGGGTTCGGCGGGAGACGTTGTCTGCGCGCGGAAAATACCGACCGCGAGGGAAAAGGCAAAGACGATGGCCAGCAGAGACGCCCAGGAAAATGTGTGTTTCATTGCCGCGATTGTGGCAGAGGTCTGGCAATTTTGAGGCCGGATTGTTTTCACAGCTGTGGCAACACGACAGGCGAACCTTATGTGAAGGCGGGTATGCACCTGGGCTTCAGTCTCCCGAACGCAGCCGGCGGAAGCCCGCCGTGCAGAGCCGAAGAAGCTGTGAATGAATTGCAGCTTTACAAAAACAATTACTTTGCAGTAAGTAGCCTTTGGTTCCGATCCAACGTCATTACAGGTAATGAACGACTCGGATCGCAAACTCGTGTTTGGCCAGCCCGTCGGTCGGGCCACTCCCTCAGCTCGGGTGCGTAGT